>SDZE01000597.1 GCA_004173095.1 Bradyrhizobiaceae bacterium | reverse complement strand
TCGCGTTTCTTGCCTCCGATCGTGCTGCGGCAATCACAGGCGCTGACTACACGATCGACGGTGGGACCGTCCCCACTGTGTAACGTCGGACCGTGGCGACTTATGTGAGCGTTTCGGTTGATCAACGACTGGCCGATGTCGACGGCCCGATGCTTGAGCGTCAAACACTGCTCATGGCGCGGTCCAAGCTCATAGCCGATATGATCGAAAAAGCCGCGAAGGCCACGCCAAAGTCGCCCATCAATAACGCCCATGAAGCAGGCGCCGACACGTCGCCGCCTGTGGGGTCTTGCTGCTTTTTTGGTCGCTCGCGCGTGTGTCGATACTGAGCGTGGCAACGCATTCCGCGGCAAATTGCGCCGTCATGAGTCGGCAGCCCGTTTGACCGCGTCGCGCTTCCAGGCCTGCGCCAGCAGCCCTCGGAACCCGATCGTCAACCTGCGGCTCGATGCGCTTAAAACGCGGAGAACAGGTTCGTCCCGCTCGAGCAGTCCCAGCCACACGTGTCGAAAGCCGCATCACGAAAAGTTTGAAATGCCGAACGTTCGGATGGGCGACACCGCTGGTCTGACTGCGTCCTACAATTATACCTCATAGTTTCAACGCCTTAAGGACACAGACGGCCGGAGGCCCGACCGCCAACGAAACCTCTCGTCGCAATCCAATAAATGATATATTTGATAATATCGTTGTATTCGAAACTTTAGCCGTATATCGAGCAGACCTCACCCCCGGACCAACCAGCAGAGGTCAACCAAATGAATAAATCGGCAAAGCTCAGCAATGAGGCGGCTTCAGCAAACTCAAATTCCGCGAACGGCGACGGCGCCGATTTCGATTTCATCGTGTGCGGTGCTGGATCCAGTGGATCAGTCGTCGCGGCGAGACTTGCCGAAGACGGAAATGCGCGCGTGCTGTTGCTCGAAGCCGGTGGCGACGACAGTTCCGACTCGGTGTTTGAGCCGTCGATGTGGCCGAGCAATCTCGGCAGTGCGCGCGACTGGGGCTTCGTCGGGGAGCCCGCTGCGGGGCTTGGCGGCCGACGGCTTCCGCTCAGCATGGGCAAGGGCCTCGGTGGTGGCTCCAGCATCAATGTGATGGTCTGGGCGAGAGGGCACAAGGAAGACTGGGATCACTTCGCCGCGGAGTCGGGCGATGACGCATGGGGCTACAAGTCCGTGCTCGGCTACTACCGCCGCATCGAAGATTGGCGCGGCACTCCCGATGCTCTCCGTCGCGGAAGCGGTGGCCCGGTCTATGTTGCGCAATCAGAGAAGCCCGAGCCGGTCGCACACGCCCTTATGAATGCCGCGGGCTTGCTGGGGATTCCGGTTTTTGACAGTCCCAACGGCGAGATGATGGAAGGCGCTGGCGGCGCCTCGATCGCCGAACTGCGCATTCGTGGCGGCAAGCGCGAGTCGGTGTTTCGCTCCTATGCTCACCGCATGATGACAAGACCGAACCTTACGATCATGACCGACGCTTTGGTCACGCGGCTACTGTTCAACGGCAAAAAGGTCGTCGGCGTCGAAGTTTTGGTCAGCGGCGAGTATCGCTCGTTTCGTGCACGATGTGAGACCGTGCTTTCATTGGGGGCGGTGCATACGCCCAAGGTGCTCATGCAATCCGGTATCGGGCCGAGTGACGCGTTGACGGCCCACGGCATTCCCGTTGTTCAGCATCTGCCAGGTGTTGGTCGCAACCATCAGGATCACGTCGCATTTGGATGTACCTGGGCCTATCGCAAACCTGAGGGCGTTGGCGGCGGCGGCTGCGAGGCAACTTTATACTGGAAAAGCGACTCCCGTTTGCTTCAGCCGGATATCGTCCAGTGTCAGCTTGAATTCGCTGTGCCATCGCCTGCCGAGGCTGAGATCACGACCCCGGAACATGGGTGGACGATGTTCGCCGGGCTCGCACAACCGAAAAGCCGCGGTTTGCTGCGACTGTCCGGGCCGCGCCACACCGATCCCATTCTCATCGAGCCAAACTCGCTCAGCGAGCCTGACGATCTGACGGCTGCACTGGCGGCGGTGGAGCTGTGCCGGGAGATTGGCAACAACGAGGCCTTCGCTCCGCTGGTTCAAAGCGAGGCAGCGCCGGGTCAGCGCGACCGAGCGGGATTGCTCGACTTCATCCGCAAGTCAGCCGTCACTTACTGGCATCAGTCCTGCACTGCCAAGATGGGACGGGATAGCATGTCCGTGGTCGATGGGCGGCTTAAGGTCTACGGCATTGGGGGCCTTCGCGTCGCCGACGCCTCAATCATGCCGCGTATCACGACTGGAAATACCATGGCGCCGTGCGTGGTCATCGGCGAGCGTGCTGCAGACCTGATCCGGGCCGAGCATGGTCTGTCTGACTCACAAGGTCTCGGAAGCGTTACCTACGCATAGCCGTCGGGCAGCCCAACGATCCCTGTCGTGGCGTCAGACCAAATGCCACGACTGATCACGCGAGCACGATCAGACAAATTGCAGGCCTTCACGAGGTCGCGCGAGTGCGCAGAGAATGGATATGCGAACAATCAAAAGTCTAACCATCAAAACGTCGCATGGCGACATCGCAGTCGAGACGCGAGGGGAGGGGTTTCCCGTCGTGTTCATTCATGGAAATTCGGCATGTCGCGCGGTGTTCCAGAAGCAGATGGCGTCGCCGTTGCTCGACGACTACCACCTGGTCAGCTTCGATCTCCCTGGCCATGGCGATTCGGATAATGCTTTGGATCCTGATCGCACATACTGCCGTCCCGGGCTTACTGATCTCGTCATTGAACTACTCGGGCAACTGGATATCGATCGCGCGGCGATTGTCGGCGCATCGCTCGGTGGGCACATAGCCATCGAAATGCTTGCGCGTTCGGGGATTTTTCGCGGGCAGTTCTTGATGGGAACGCCGGCGGTTGGCGAGAATTTTTCGGATGGCTTCATCGGAAAGCCGTTGAACGGTCTGGCATCGAGAGGCGAGCTCACGCCAGAAGAAGCGCGAGAATTCGCGAGGATGGTCTTTGGTCCTGCCTTCAAGCCGTTCATGCAAAAAGCCATCGAACGGGCCGACCGTGAGTTCAGAGGCAAACTTATTGCGTCAGCGAAGAATGGTGCAGGCGTCAATCAGCGTTCCGTCATCGAACTAACAAACGTGCCAACGGCCATTGTGAATGGTCATGATGACCGAATTATCAACCTCGATTATGTTGATAGCGTTTCCTATGGCCGACTGTGGCGAGGAAAATGCTTCCGCATTCCGAATGCGACGCACTCCCCGTTTTGGGAGGTTCCTCACATAGTCAATCGCTTGTTAGCCGACTTCCTGAAGGAAATAACCGGCAGGGCAAGCAAGCAGTGAGATCGCTGAAAACCGGCGGGGCCGGCGAAGAGAACAGCGCCACTATATGGAACGCGAGACCCGCATCTTCTGGCTGCACTCGAATGCCGTCTGCAGTTAGCACCGCAGGCGGCTCGATCAAGGGCAGCGGTAAATCAATGAATATCGGACACAGCAAATGCGCATACTTATCGTAGGTGCCGGCATTGCCGGCCTGGCAACGCACCGTGCGTTGTCTCAACGCGGCTTTCAGGCGCGCATTGTCGAGCGAAGTAATTTTGCAGGTATCGGTGGTGCCGCGCTTTTTCTGCCTGGCAATGGTGTCAGAGCCTTGGGCGACTTGGGGTTGTTTGATGCATTGATGGATGTCTCGCATCCGATTGACTATCAGCGATTTCTCGATGAGACCGGGCGTCTGCTGAATGAGATCGATACGAATGCGTTCTGGCGCGACGTGGCACCATGCAGAACACTGAAGAGGGCCGCATTGTGCGATCTGCTGAAAGAAGGCGTTAGCGACGATGCAATTCAGCACCGGCGAATTGCAGCTATCAGCAGTAGCCACTACAGCAGCCGAGTGACGTTTCAGGATGGTGAGACGGAAGAGTTTGATCTGGTCATCGGCGCTGATGGCGTCAATTCAACGGTGCGGGACGCTGTCTTCCCGGAGGCTGCGGCTCCGAAGTATGTTGGAAACGTATGCTGGCGCTTCATCGTGCCGAACATCTGTAACGTCGAGCAATGGACGGTCATGCTCGGAACGACGCATAGCCTCCTCGCCAAACCGATTTCACCTTCGGAGGTCTATGTATATGCCGATATGTCTGCCGATGACGCACATCGTGCGATCTTCTCCTCATCGACACCTTTGAAGCCGCTGTTTCAGGATATCGCAGGCCCGCTTTATCAGCTTCTTGAATTGTCCACTAAAGCGAAGGTCCATTATGGAGAATTGGTCAGTCTCCAACTGCACAACTGGTGCCGGAATCGCGTCGTTCTTGTCGGAGATGCCGCTCACGCATCGCCGCCGAGTATGGCTCAAGGTGCAAGCATGGCGATAGAGGATGCGCTTGTTCTGGCCGATGAGCTCGCTGAAACCTTATGCGTGGACACTGCGCTTGTGCGATATGAAACGCGCCGAAAAAGGCGTGTGGACTGGGTCCACAGCCAGTGTTCCGCCCGAGACAACATGCGTCGCTTTCCTCGTGGTTTGCGCAATGCCCTTTTGCGTTTTGCGGGCGCGCGGCTTTATCAGCGATCCTACTCTCTTCTTGCCGGTCCCATTTGACCATTTTTGGCAGTAGGCGGTAGCAGGAGGCTGGCAGGCAGATGGATCAGAGGTTGCGTTGCTCGTCAGGCCTTCTGTTTCATTTGCCCAGCCGGGGCGACCCAACGTAAGGATCTGACGACAATTTCGGCATTCGATTTGCGAATTATTTATTCCTGATTATGTTTGTTCCACACAGTGGATGATGACGTGAAAGATATTTTGACGACCGCAGATGCGGCCCATTTGCTGGGGATATCGACCCGCACCGCTCAGCTTTGGGTCGAGAGCGGGCAGCTTCCATCTTGGAAGACCCCAGGCGGCCACAGGCGGATTCCGCGGCAGGCCGTCCTCGATCTGATCGAGCCTCCCGCGCAGCGTCTGGGCGTCAGAGCTCATGCGATTGTGTTGGCGGGCGAGGGACGGGGCGCTCAGTGGCGCAGCGCTGGACTTCCCGGTCTTGGCTTGCTTCTTCATATTGCAGAAGACATCCACCGGCTTCGCGATTGGCTCGCACTTACGCCGCCGATGCTCATCGTTGTCGAAGATGCCGAGAAGGGCGAACGTAAAAGGCTGGTCGCCTCACTCTATAATGATGCTCGGCTCGCGCAAACGACGATCGTCAGTCTCTCGACGAAGAGTTCTGCTGACCCAGTCGTCCTAGCGCCACAGCGTATTGAACTGAAGATGTTGCCTGAGGTTTCTTCGACGAGCCTCGCTGTCGTCAAGCAGTTGATGAATACCCTGCGCAAAGATGCGCCTTCCGGATTTCTTACACCTTGGAATGAGAATGCAAGACTTGCGGCAGTCAGGGATTCCGGGCTGCTTGGGTCTGAGCCGGATCCAAGCTTCGATCGACTGGTTCGATTGGCAGCGCATGCGATGCGAGCTCCGATCGCGATGTTCACGCTCGTCACGCAAGGCGAGCAGTGGTTCAAATCACGCACAGGATTTGAGGGGGCCGCGACGCCCCGCGACTGGGCGTTCTGCAACGAGACGCTCGTTGCCAATGAACTCACGGTCATCGAAGACCTGTCGAAGGCCCCGCAGTTTTCGGAGAACCCTACCTTAGCTGAGCCATACGGGTTTCGCTTCTATGCCGGCGCGCCTGTTCGTGATCCTTTAGGCTTCGCCCTCGGATCAACTTGCGTCATTGATGTCGTGCCCCGAACTCTGAATGAAAATGAGCGGGAAGCACTCAGCACCATTGCCGATAGTGCGTCCAATCTGATCCGTCTCAGGACTCTTGAGCGGCAGATGGCGTAGCCAGAGTCCAAGACCTCGCGCTTGGCAATACGGTCCTCGCGGTTGCGCTCACGTTCCCGGGCTATCCACGTCCTCCGGATGGAGCCCCGTACGTCTCGCCGATGACCAGATCAGCGTCGTTCTTGGCGTCGCGGTTGTGCG
>SDZE01000095.1 GCA_004173095.1 Bradyrhizobiaceae bacterium | reverse complement strand
TGATCCCAGTTGTTGAGCTGCACGAAGCGGCTGGTCGCCATTGCGAATGGCATGATCGGCCGCCCGCTTTCGCGCGCCAGCATGATGATGCCGAGGCCTGCGATGCGCGAGCGTTTCGGCACGTCGGCGGTCAGCGCCATGTTGGTGCCCCTCTCCAGCACGCGCACCATTTCCTTGAAGGCACCGACGCCGCCCTTGCGATGGAATGCGCCGCCATGGTCGCCGGAGCCGCGCACCGTCGCGATCCCGAGACGCTCCGCGGCCAGCGCGTTGAACTCGCCGTCGCGATGCTTCGAGATCAGCACCGCGCCGCGATAGTCCTTCTGCCTGATGAAAGGCGTCATCAAATGCTGGCCGTGCCAGAACGCGAGGATGACCGGCATCTGCGGCTCGACGATGTCGTAGACATCGACGGGATCGAAGGTGAATTTATTGGTCTTCCACACCAGGCGCAAAAATTCGGCCGCGAGAAATCCCGCGGCACGTTGCACCCTGCTGCTGCGCAGCGTGTTTCGCAGCAGACGTTTCAAGCGGCGGGCTTTGCGTCTTGACCCGGATCGAGCAACCGATGGAGATGAACGATGAAGTAGCGCATATGCGCGTTATCGACGGTCGATTGCGCCTTGGCTCGCCAGGCAACCAGTGCCGAAGCATAGTTCGGGAACACGCCGACGATATCGACCTGATCGAGATCCTTGAAGGTGAATCCCTTCAGGTCCGTTAGCTCGCCACCGATGACCAGATGGAGCAATTGCTGTGATGTGTCGGACATAGGTTCTTCCTGCAGCGGCCGGCTGCGATCAGGTTTGCAAAAAGGGGTGGTGCGGCTGGTTATGCCCGGTTGCCCCGGAACTGCTCAACGATATGGGCATGTCGATCGGCCCCCGCTGCTACCAGCAACCCATGCGTGACGTCCCGGCGATTGTACTGAATGGCATCGCCGGAAAGTTCGCTCATTCTACCATTCGCTTCGTGCACGATCAAATCCGCAGCCGCCAGATCCCAGTCCCTGCTTTGTCCGCCGGCGAACGCCGCATCGAGCCGGCCGTTGGCGATCCAGCACAATCGCAACGCCAGCGAACCGATCCGTGGATGCAACTCCAGCTCCCGGCGGGGATGTGTCAGGCGCTCGACCAGCGGTTTCGGCCCGGCAACGCGGGTAAAATCGAGATCGATTCCGGCCGTGGCCTGGACCGGCCGGCCGTTGCAGGTGGCACCCTGCCCACGCAGGCTGACGAA
>SDZE01000123.1 GCA_004173095.1 Bradyrhizobiaceae bacterium | reverse complement strand
AGAGAGACCGCATGGCCGGACATTCCCAGTTCAAGAACATCATGCACCGCAAGGGCCGTCAGGATGCCCAGAAGTCCAAGTTGTTCTCCAAGTTGGCGCGCGAAATCACGGTGGCGGCCAAGCTGGGAACGCCGGATCCGGCGATGAATGCCCGTTTGCGCTCGGCGGTGATCGCGGCGCGCCAGGAAAACATGCCGCGCGACAACATCGAACGCGCCATCAAGAAAGCGATCGGCAGCGAAGGCGAGAACTATGACGAAATGCGCTACGAAGGCTACGGCCCCGGCGGCGTCGCCGTCATCGTCCAGGCGCTGACCGACAACCGCAACCGCGCGGCGTCCGACATCCGCTCCTACTTCACCAAGTCCGGCGGCAATATGGGGGAAACCGGCTCGGTGTCCTTCATGTTCGACCATGTCGGCCTGATCGAATACGACGCCGACAAGGCCTCCGCGGACGACATGCTGGAAGCCGCCATCGAGGCCGGCGCCGATGACGTGGTGTCCGGCGAGAACGGCCACGAGATCTACGCTTCGACGGACGGCTTCCACGAGGTCGCCAAGGCGCTGGAAGCCAAATACGGCGAAGCCCGCAAGGCGGCGCTGATCTGGAAGCCGCAGAACACCATCACGGTGGATGACGAGACCGGCGAAAAGCTGCTCAAGCTGGTCGATCTGCTCAATGATCACGACGACGTTCAGCACGTCTACGCGAATTTCGAGATCTCCGAAGCCCTGATGGCCAAGCTCGGCGGCTGACGTCGGCTTGGCATAACCCTCCGTCATTCCGGGGCGCACGCGCAGCGAGCGAACCCCAGCGCGTCATTCCGGGGCGCTCGCGACAGCGAGCGAACCCGGAATCTTGAAGTGATGATCACCTCTCTCCGCCCGCGCGGACAAAGGTGCTGAACACTCCGGGATTCCGGGCTCCGTCCCTCCGCCTGCGGCGTCGGCCCGTCCCCGGAATGACGGAGTGAGGCACGCATTAAAATGTTCCACTTTTGTTCTTGACAATATTCCTCTCCTGGATCATTCTCCGCCTTGTCCCGCCTCACTGAGAGGGGTGGTTCGCGATCGTCACGATCTGCGAGGTGGGATGCGGTGACGCTCAAGGCGTCCAAGGCGCGGCGGGGCATGTCAGGGCGGCCGAGATGGCTGTGAGGCATATTTCCAAGGCGCAGACGGACAACGCCGCGAGCGCCGGCCAAGTCGTGCCGTCCCGTGCCTGGAGGCACGATGC
>SDZE01000380.1 GCA_004173095.1 Bradyrhizobiaceae bacterium | reverse complement strand
ATGCAGGCCTCCGGCTTCACGCTGGCGAGCCTGATGGCGTCATCGAGCAGCGGCTTGTAATGAACGATACGCCCGGGCTCATAGCCGCAACTCGCCGACAGGATCAGCTTCGGCTGGCAATCCTCGATCCGCGTCGCCAGCTCCTTGGCGGCGAATCCACCGAACACCACCGAATGCACCGCACCGATGCGCGCGCAGGCCAGCATCGCGACAACAGCCTCCGGCACCATCGGCATGTAGAGAATCACGCGATCGCCCTTGCCGACGCCGAGATCCTGCAGCACCGCGCCGAGCACCTGGGTCTCGTGCAACAATTCGGCATAGGTGAATTTGCGGATCGTGCCGGTCAACGGCGAGTCGTGGATCAGCGCCACCTGATCGGCCCGGCCACGAGCGACATGGCGGTCCAGCGCGTTGAAGCAAGTGTTCAGCACACCGCCGGCAAACCAGCGGCCATACAGACCCATCGACGGATCGAACACGGTCTTCGCCGGCTCGATCCAGTCGATGGCCTTGGCGGCTTCGCCCCAAAACCCTTCCGGATCGGACAGCGACCGCGCATGCACCTCGTGATAGCGGCTCGTTGCACTGCTGGTCGTCATGGCATCTCCCCCGTCCCGGACACCGCCGGGTTTTATTTACAAATTGATCGTCACCCGCGATCGTTACCGGCGATCGTTACCGAATTTGCGGCTCTTTCGATGGTGCATTCTTTGACGTCGGCACCGACATCTTGGCGCCCATCTGCTCGATCTCCTGCGCCAGCGCCTTGTAATTGGCGCGTACCGCGTCGTTCTGCGGATCCATCTTCATCGCCGCGCCGAAGTCGCGGATAGCGCGCGGGCGATCGCCTTTCCTGCGCAGCAATTCCCCGCGCGCATTGAGCAGATCGGGCCGCGTCAGATCTATTTTCAGCGCCGCATCGTAATCGGCAATCGCCAGATCGGTCTGGTCCTTACGGCCGTAAGCAGCAGCACGCGCGCTGCTGGCCTTCAGGCGATCGGAGGTCGCCACCTTTTCATTGCTGATCAGATCGCCGCAGATCGCAATGACCCTGTCGTCGTCGGCTGCTGCAATGGCCGCGAAACACGGCACGGTATCGACTGCGGCCACCGGCGGCTCCTGCGAACCGGTCTCGACGGCAGCCTGCGCGCTGCACGCACCCGACACACAAATGGCGATGAGAAGATAGCTCGGCAGATGCATTACTTGATCAGACCTTTCTCGCGATAATATTTCAACGCACCCGGATGCAACGGCACCGGGCTGCGGCTCACCGCAGCGGCGAGCCTGATTTCGTGACCGGCACGATGCGCGATGGCAAGTTCATCGATCGAATCGAACAGGCTCTTGGTCATCTGATAGACCAGCTCGTCGCTGACCGATGAGCTGGTCACCAGATAGTTCATTACCGATGCCGTCGGCACCGGCTTCCATTGGCCGCGATAGGTATCAGCCGGAATCCGCGCGACCCGGAACGGTGGGCCGAGTTTGGACACCACCGACGGCGGTACCGGTACCACGACCGTATCGCTATTGTCGGTGAGTTCCTTGATCGAGGTCACACCGAGGCCGGCGGATTGCAGCGAGGCATCGAGCTCGTTCTTCAGCATGCGCTGGGTGGATTCGCCGAACGGGATCGTCTCGACCCGGCCGAGCGCGCTCAGGCTCATGCCGGCGGCGGAGAGAATGGACCTGGCGCTGAGTTCGGTGCCCGACTGCGCAGCCCCGATCGCGAGGCTCTTACCCTTGAGATCAGATAGATTGCGAATACGGCTGGATTTGGTGGCGACGATCTGGATGTAGTTCGGGTACAGCGCGCCAATCACCCGCAGGCGATCCAGCCTGCCGTCGAAACCGCCATCGATGTCGCCACGCCAGGCCGCCCTCAGTGAATCTCCGAGCGCGAAACCGACCTGTCCGGTGCCCTGCTGCAGACGCATCAGGTTGGCCACCGAGCCCTCGGTGGTCTCGACCCGTACCTTGGCGCCCGGAATATCCGCATAGATCATCGCGATGCTGACGCCGAGCGGAAAATAGACGCCGGAGCTGCCGCCGGTAAGCACGGCGATGGTGTCGGCACGGGACGCTGACGTCCACGGAGCGAACAGGACGGCGATCAGGCTCGCGCATAATGCGATGCAGCGACGTCCTGATGTCATGGGATGATCGGTCATGGCAGCGAAAGTGGACCGGGCCATCCAGTTGGTCAATCGGGGACCATCCCGGTCTCTGCTGCATGCAGAAGCAAAAGCGCGACGAAAGTTTCACGGGTGAGGCCTTGCGCCAGCCGGTCAAAACGGCATCAATGCGCCGCACCAAAATCAATAAGGCCGGCAAAGCCGGCGCGCGGGAATATCCCGGGGGAAGAAACATGGCTGACGACAAAGCGCCTGTGATCGATGAAGCCCGGCTCGACAATGAGCCGGCTGTGTCCGACGAGGCGCTGCAGAAGGTCGAAGAGCTGATCGAAGCCGAAGAGGGCGCGGCGAACCGCCTGCTCGGCTGGGCTGGTACGATTTCCACCGCCATCGCCGTGACGATGAGCCTGTTTCACCTCTATGCGGCCTATGCGATCGTCCCGACGCAGGAGCTGCGCTACATCCATGTCGCCTTCACGCTGCTGCTCAGCTTCATGCTGTTCCCGATGGCGAGCAGATTCCGCGACCGCGTGCGCTGGTGGGATATCCTGCCGGGCATCGTCGCCATCGCGACCATCGTCTATGCGCTATGGGGCGGCGAGGACTTCACCGACCGCGCCACCATGCCCGACCATATGGACGTGCTGGTCGGCGTCGTCTTCATCGTGCTGCTGCTGGAAGCGACACGCCGCACCACCGGCTGGATCATGCCCGTGGTGTCGATCTTCTTCATCGCCTACGCCATGCTCGGCCCGCATCTGCCGGCGCCGTGGACGCATCGCGGCTATGATCTGCCGCGCCTGATCGGTCATCTGTTCATCACGCTGGAAGGCATCTTCGGCGTCGCTGTCGACGTCTCGGCGACGCTGATCATTCTGTTCACCATCTATGGTGCGTTCCTCGCGCAATCCGGCGCCGGCAAATTCTTCATCGACTTCTCGCTGGCACTGATGGGCAACAAACCGAATGCCGCCGGCCTGTTCACCATCTATGGTGCGTTCCTCGCGCAATCCGGCGCCGGCAAATTCTTCATCGACTTCTCGCTGGCACTGATGGGCAACAAACCGAATGCCGCCGGCCGTACCGTGGTGCTGTCGTCGTTCCTGCTCGGCGGTCCGTCCGGCTCCGGCGTTGCCACCACCGTGATGATCGGCACCGTGGCCGCACCGATGCTGAAGAAGGCCGGCTTCGAGAAGAATGCGGCGGGCGGCCTGCTGGCGGCCGGCGGCCTCGGCGCCATCCTGTCGCCGCCGGTGCTCGGCGCTGCGGCCTTCCTGATCGCGGAATTTCTCAAGATCAGCTATCTCGACGTGATCTGGATGGCCCTCATCCCGACCGTGCTGTACTACCTGTCGCTGCTGATCATGGTGGAGATCGATGCCAAGCGCTTCGGCGCCAGGAACGTCAATATCACGCCCGAGCTCGGGCTCGGCACCATGACCAAGCGCTACGGCTTCCACTTCATCTCGCTGCTCGCCGTGGTCGTCTTCATGGTGATCGGCTTCTCGCCGGCGCTGTCGGTGTTCTATGCGATCCTGGTGACGTTTGCCTTGAGCTTCCTGCGCAAGGACACCGCCTTGATGCCGAAGAAGCTGGTGCGCGCGCTGGCCGACGGCTCCGTCGGTGCGCTCAATGCGGCCACCACCTGCGCCTGCGCCGGCATCGTGGTCGGCGTCGTCACCTTGACCGGCCTCGGCCTCAAGTTCTCCTCCATCGTCATCGCCTATGCCGGCGGCAGCCTGCTGCTGACGGCGCTGTATACGGCGCTGATCGTGTGGATCATCGGCCTCGCGGTGCCGGTGACCGCGTCCTACATCATCTGCGCGGTGATCGCAGCACCCGCACTGATCAAACTGGGCGTGCCCGATTACGCCGCGCACATGTTCATCTTCTACTATGCCGTGTTGTCGGAAGTGTCGCCGCCGACTGCGCTGTCGCCGTTTGCAGCAGCCGCGATCACCGGCGGCGACCCCTACCGCACCACGCTGCAATCGTGGAAATACACTTTGCCGGCCTTCGTGGTGCCGTTCGTGTTCGTCTGCGATCCACAGGGCGTCGGCCTGCTGCTGTCGATCCCCAAGGGCGGCTCCTGGGTCGACATCGTCGAGATCACCTTCAAGACCACATGCGGGCTGCTCGCCTTGGCTGCGGTCGCGCAGAACTGGGGCCTGCGACAGAATACACCGCTGGAACGCGGGCTGCTTCTGCTATCAGGACTGCTGCTGGTGTTTCCGAGCCTGATCGAGGCGCTGATCGAATCGGCCATCGGCCGCGACATCAGCTACACGTTCCTGCCCGGGCTGATCATCGGCCTCGGTGTCTTGCTGTGGCAGGCGCGCACCCGCGCGCAGCCGCTGCCGGCGTGAGGAGAGAGATAACAACAATAAACATCGCGGACGCCGCACATAAGCGGTGCCGCCAACTTCAGGGAGTGCGCGATGAAATGGACGGCGTTAAGCTTCGCTCTGCTCGGGATCGCCTGCGTGACGACCCCGGCGACGGCGCAGGAGAAGACCATCGCGATTGCCACCGGGGGCACCGGCGGCATCTTCTACCCGCTCGGCGGTGGCCTCGCCAATCTGCTGTCTAAGAAGCTGCCGCATACCCAGGCCACCGGCGAGGTGACCGGCGGCAGCGTCGATAACATCAAGCTGCTGGATACCGGCCAGGCCGATCTCGGCTTCATGACCGGCGACGTCGCCTCCGACGCCATCAAGGGCGAGAACAAGTTCAAGAAGCCGGTCGCCCTGCGCACCATCGTTGCCGTCTATTCCAGCCCGGTGCATGTGGTGACCATCGCCGGCACCGGGATCGAAACCTTCGCCGACCTCAAGGGCAAGCGCATCTCCGGCGGCGCGCCGGGCTCAGCCTCGGAAGCGCAGACCTTCCGCCTGCTGGAAGCCGCCGGCCTCGACAAGGACAAGGATGTCAAGCGCGAGCGCCTGTCGGTCGCGGAGTCAGCAGCCGCATTGAAGGATCGCAAGATCGACGCCTTCTTCTGGGGCGGCGGCGTGCCGACCGCGGCCGTGGTCGATCTCGCAGCGACGCCGGGCGTGCATATCAAGCTGATCGAGATCGATCACCTGCTGGCGCCGATCGTCAAGAAATACGGCCAGATCTTCGCGCCGAGCGTGATCAAGGCCGGCAGCTATCCGGGCCAGACCACCGACAGCAAGGGTTTTGCTGCCTGGAACCAGATCATGGCCACCGACAAGATGTCGGATGACACGGCCTATGCGATCACCAAGACGATTTTCGAGAACAAGGCCGATCTCGTTGCGGTTCACAAGGAAGCCGAGAACATCAATCTCGCCACGCAGACCGAGGCGCAATCGCCGGCGCCCTATCATCCCGGTACACTCAGATATCTCAAGGAAGTCGGCGCCGTGAAATAATCGCGGTGCCACCATCATCACTGGAGGGAGAGGACATCCATGTTCAAGCGTTTCAAGAAGACGACCATCATCGCAGCCGTGCTGGCCACCGGCCTCGCCGGCGCGGCCATCGCCCAGCAGAAGACCATGGCCATCGGCACCGGCGGCACCGGCGGCGTCTACTATCCGCTCGGCGGCGCCATCGCCAATGTGCTGTCCAAGACGCTGCCCAACACGCAGGCTACGGCGGAAGTCACCGGCGGCTCGGTGGATAATCTCAAACTGATCGCGTCGGGTCAGAGCGAGATGGGCTTCTCCATGGCCGACGCCGCCTTCGATGCGTTCAAGGGCGAGGACAAGTTCAAGAGCGGCAAGGTGCCCCTGCGCACGCTGCTGGTGGTGTATCCGAACCGCATGCATGTGGTGACGGTGGAAGGCACCGGCATCGAGAAATTTTCGGACCTCAAGGGCAAGCGTGTCTCCACGGGATCGCCGGGCAGCGCCACCGAAGTGATGGCGTTCCGTGTCATCGAAGCCGGCGGTCTCGACAAGGACAAGGACCTGAAGCGTGAACGTCTGGGTGTCGCCGAGAGCGTCAATGCGCTCAAGGACCGCAAGATCGACGCCTTCTTCTGGGTGGGCGGCGTGCCGACCGCAGCGGTGACCGACCTCGCCGCCACGCCGGGCATGAAGATCAAGCTGATCGACCACGCCGAACTCGCCGACAAGATGAACGCCAAATACGGCAAGCTGTATTCGGCGTCGAATATCGGCAAGAGCATCTATCCCGGCATGGACAAGGACAACGCCAATACCGAAGTCTGGAACATCATCGTCACCAACGACAAGATGAGCGACGACGACGCCTACAACATCGTCAAGACGCTGGTGGAGAAGAAGGCCGACATCGTTGCCGTGCACAAAGAGGCCGAAAGCTTCTCGCTCGACAACCAGATCCAGGAGCGCTCGCCGGTGCCGTTCCATCCCGGTGCGCTGAAATATTTCAAGGAAAAGGGCATCGGCAAGTAAGATCAGCCCTTACACCTGACTCCAAGCCGCGATGTGCAGACATCGCGGCTTTTGTTTTGTGGAATCGCCGGCCGCTGGATTGCGGCTGCGCCCGCACCGCACGCGAAGTTACGCCGCTCCCGCCTGCCGCTGACGAGCGACCGCCAAATCGTAATTCGCCTGCGCTGTACGACCAGACGAGGCAAATGCGCCATAATCCCGCGAGCTTCGACGCGAATTTTACCGCGGAACCAGAGCCCCCGCAGCCAAGTTTCCTGCCGGGCACGTGTCGTGCCGTGGGGACAGCCCGTGCAGGCCACCGTAGATAAAACCAAACACCCACTCGACGCCCTCAATTTCTTTCTGGCCGATGTGCGCGACGGGCTCGGGCCCTATCTTGCGATCTATCTGCTCACGGTCGAAAAATGGAATGAGGCCTCGATCGGCGCGGTGATGTCGGTGGCAGCCATCGCCGGCATCCTGGCGCAGACGCCGGCGGGCGCGTTGATCGATCGGACCACGGCGAAGCGCGGCCTGGTCATCCTCGCTGCCATCGTCGTCACCGTCGGATCCGTGGTTCTGCCGCTGGTGCCTGGCTTCTTCTTCGTCGCGACCACGCAGGCCCTTACCGGTGTCGCTGCAGCGATCTTCGCGCCGGCGCTGGCCGCGATCACGCTCGGCATCGTCGGACCCAAGGCGTTCGCGCGGCGGATCGGCCGCAACGAAGCGTTCAATCATGCCGGCAATGCCGTCGCGGCCGCCCTGGCCGGCGGCCTCGCTTACGCGTTCGGACCCATTGTCGTGTTCTGGCTGATGGCCGCGATGGCGCTGGCCAGCATCGTGTCGATGCTGGCGATCCCTGCAGCGGCGATCGATCACGAGATGGCGCGCGGGCTGCACGACATCGAGGCCGGCGGTGCTGACGATGACGACCAGCCCTCGGGCTTCAAGGCGCTGTTGACCAGCAAGCCCTTGATGATCTTTGCCACCGCGACCGTGCTGTTTCACTTCTCCAATGCCGCCATGCTGCCGCTGGTCGGACAGAAGCTCGCGCTGGTGAACAACGCACTCGGCACCACGCTGATGTCGGCCTGTATCGTCGCTGCACAACTTGTGATGGTGCCGGTCGCCATGCTGGTCGGGCACAAGGCCGATGTGTGGGGGCGCAAACCGATCTTCGCCTGTGCATTGGCGATCCTGATCGTGCGCGGCATGCTCTATCCGCTCAGCGACAATCCCTACTGGCTGGTCGGCGTCCAGTTGCTCGACGGCATCGGCGCCGGCATCTATGGCGCGTTGTTCCCGTTGGTGGTCGCCGATCTCACCCAGGGCACCGGCCGTTTTAATGTCAGCCAGGGCGCCATCGCGACGGCTGCTGGCCTCGGCGGCGCGCTCAGCACCTTCGTTGCAGGCATGATCATCGTCGCTGCCGGTTACAGTGCTGCGTTCCTGACTCTCGCCGGCGTCGCCGCTGTTGGGCTTACCGTGTTCATGTTGCTGATGCCGGAGACGCGACCAAGCGCCACACGTCATAAGCCTTTGGTACAAAATGCTTAAGGATGGTACCGCATTACTGTGGCCAGTCGCGATGCCGCGGGTTATCTAGCGCGCAATTCGTCCCGCAGGGGCGCGATCGCAAAGGACTTGTCTGAAATGTCGTCATCCACTCGCCTTCCGTCCCGCCGCTCGGTCATTCTCGGCGGCGCTGCCGCTCTCGGCGCATTGCCGCTGATCGGGCGCCCCGCCATTGCAGCCGAATGGCCGACCAAGCCCGTCAAATTCGTCGTGCCCTTCGCCGCCGGCGGCACCACCGATATTCTCGCCCGCCTCGTTGCACAGAAGATGTCCGAGGAATACGGCCAGCAGTTCATCGTCGAGAACAAGACCGGCGCAGGCGGCAACATCGCTGCCGACTTCGTCGCCAAGGCGGACGGTGACGGCTACACGTTCCTGGTGGGCACGCCGGGCACGCATGCCATCAACAAGTTCGTGTTCAAGAACATGCCTTACGACCAGGTCAAGGACTTCTCGTCCGTGATCGTGATCGCCAAGGTGCCGAACCTGTTCTCGGTGACCAATTCGCTGCCCGCGAAGTCCGTCAAGGAATTCATCGAGCTGGCCAAGGCGAAGCCCGACGAATATTTCTACGGCACGCCGGGTCTCGGCTCCACCGCACATCTGTCCACCGAACTGTTCAAGTCGATGACCGGCGTGAAGCTGACTCATGTGCCGTTCCGCGGCAGCGCCCCCGCACTCACCGACCTGATCGGCGGCCGCGTGCATCTGATGATCGACAATCTGCCGGCCGCACAGCCTTTTGCCGAGAGCAACCAGATCCGCCCGCTTGCCGTCTCGACGGCCAAGCGCTGGGAGCCGATGAAGGACATTCCGACCATCGCCGAAGCCGGCGTCCCCGGCTACGACGCAGCCTCCTGGTTCACCATCACCTCGCCGGCCAAGACGCCGAAGGACATCGTCGCCAAGCTCAATGCCTCGACCGACAAGTACATCAAGTCGGAAGACGGCAAGGCGCGCCTGATCAAGCTCGGCGCCGATCCCTTCGGCGGCTCGCCGGCCGAGATGGATGCCTTCGTGCAGTC
>SDZE01000599.1 GCA_004173095.1 Bradyrhizobiaceae bacterium | reverse complement strand
GCCGTGATGCGGCTGCTGCCGCCGGAGGTCGCCATCGCTGGCGGTCGCGTGCTGTTCGAGGGCAAGGACCTCGCCAGCGCCAGCAATGCCGAGATGCGCAAAGTGCGCGGCGCCGGCATCGCCATGATCTTCCAGGAGCCGATGACCGCGCTCAACCCGCTGCGCAGCATCGGCGACCAGATCGGCGAGATGTTCGAGATCCACACCAACCTCTCGACGTCCGAGATCAAGGCGCGCGTGCTGGCGCTGCTGCAGGATGTGCGGATTCCCGATCCTGCCCAGGCCGCCCGCGCCTATCCGCACGAACTCTCCGGCGGCCAGCGCCAGCGTGCGATGATCGCCATGGCGCTGGCGCTCGATCCGCGGCTGCTGATCGCGGATGAGCCGACGACTGCGCTCGATGTGACGACACAGGCGCAGATCTTGAAGCTGATCCGCGAATTGCAGAAGCGCCGCAAGACGGCAGTGCTGTTCATCACCCACGATTTCGGCGTGGTCGCCGAGATCGCCGATCGCGTGGTGGTGATGCAGCATGGCCAGGTGGTCGAGCAAGGCCCGGTGCAGGACGTGCTGCGCAATCCGCAGCATCCCTATACGAAGCAACTGATCGCCGCCGTGCCGCCGCTGGCTGCGCCACCGCCACGCACGCTGAATACGGATGCCATCCTCACGCTGGAGAATGTCTCAAAAACCTATCGCAATGGCGGCTTTCTTGGCCGCGGCGCGCGAGTGACGCATGCGGTGAAATCTGTTTCGCTGAACCTGCCGCGCGGTGCGACGCTGGGCATCGTCGGCGAGTCCGGCTCGGGCAAATCAACACTGGCGCGCTGCATCGTCCGCCTGATCGATCCCGACGGCGGCGCCATCGTGCTCGAGGGCAAGGACTGGGCGAAGCTGTCGCGCGACGAGGTACGGCGCGAGACCAAACATATCCAGATGGTGTTTCAGGATCCGTTCGCCTCGCTCAATCCGCGCCGCAAGGCCGGCGATCTCGTCGCCCAGGGCCCGATCGTGCACGGGATGCCGCGCAAGCAGGCATGGGCTGAGGCGCAAGAACTGTTTCGCCTCGTCGGACTCGATCCATCCGCAATGGACCGCCTGCCGCATGAATTCTCCGGCGGCCAGCGCCAGCGCATCGGCCTCGCCCGCGCGCTCGCGCTGAAGCCGGATGTGCTGGTGGCGGATGAAGCGGTATCGGCGCTGGATGTGTCGGTGCAGGCGCAAGTGCTGACAATGCTGCACGA
>SDZE01000498.1 GCA_004173095.1 Bradyrhizobiaceae bacterium | reverse complement strand
GCCCACGCGCGACACCGAGATACCGGCGTTGATGGCGGGACGGATGCCGGCGTTGAACAGCGACGTTTCCAGGAAGATCTGGCCGTCGGTGATCGAGATCACGTTGGTCGGAACGAAGGCGGACACGTCGCCAGCTTGCGTTTCGATGATGGGCAGTGCCGTCAGCGAACCGGTCTTGCCCTTGACTTCACCCTTGGTGAAGGCTTCGACGTAATCGGCGTTCACGCGAGCGGCGCGCTCCAGCAGACGGCTGTGGAGGTAGAACACGTCGCCGGGGTAGGCTTCGCGGCCTGGTGGGCGGCGCAGCAGCAGCGAAACCTGGCGATAGGCCACAGCCTGCTTGGACAGATCGTCATAGACGATCAGCGCATCCTGGCCGCGATCGCGGAAGTATTCGCCCATCGTGCAGCCCGAGTAGGCCGACACATATTGCATGGCAGCGGATTCGGAAGCGGTGGCCGCCACGACGATGGTGTAGTCCATCGCACCGGCCTGTTCCAGCGCACGCACCACGTTCTTGACGCTCGAAGCCTTCTGGCCAATCGCGACGTAAACGCAGGTCATGTTCTGACCCTTCTGGTTGATGATCGCGTCGATCGCCACCGCGGTCTTGCCGGTCTGACGGTCACCGATGATCAGTTCGCGCTGGCCACGGCCGACAGGCACCATCGAGTCGATGGACTTCAAGCCGGTCTGCATGGGCTGATCGACGGACTTCCGTGCGATCACGCCGGGCGCAACCTTCTCGATCACGTCGGTCATCTTGGCGTTGATCGGACCCTTGCCGTCGATGGGCTGGCCCAGCGCGTTGACCACGCGGCCAATCAGCTCGGGGCCAACCGGCACTTCCAGAATGCGGCCCGTGCACTTGACGGTATCGCCTTCGGAGATGTGCTCGTACTCGCCAAGGATCACGGCGCCGACAGAGTCGCGCTCGAGATTCAGGGCCAGGCCGTAGGACGGCTGACCGTCAGAGCCTGCCGGGAACTCGAGCATTTCGCCCTGCATCACGTCGGACACGCCGTGGATGCGCACGATGCCGTCGGTCACCGAAACCACGGTGCCCTGGTTGCGGATGTCGGCGCTGACGCCCAAGCCTTCAATACGGCTCTTGATCAGCTCGGAAATTTCTGCGGGATTGAGTTGCATGACTCTTTCCTTCTTTCAATCAGTGTGACGGCCAGCGCGCGCACCACCCTCAGGCGATGAGTGCAGCCTTCATTTGTTCGAGTCGGGCCTTCACGGAGGT
>SDZE01000001.1 GCA_004173095.1 Bradyrhizobiaceae bacterium | reverse complement strand
GGATTGACGTAGATCAGGCCCATCTGCACGGCGACGAGCGCTATAGCGGCGAACGCGAACTGGCGGAGCCGCTCGGCGCCGTGCAGATGGGCCTGATCTACGTCAATCCGGAAGGCCCGAACGGCAAGCCGGATCCGCTGGCCTCGGCGCGCGACATCCGCGAGACCTTCGCCCGCATGGCGATGAACGACGAAGAGACCGTGGCGCTGGTCGCCGGCGGCCATACCTTCGGCAAGACCCACGGCGCGGGCGATCCGTCCTTTGTCGGTGGCGATCCGGAAGCCGGCGCCATCGAGGACCAGGGCATCGGCTGGAAGAGCAAGCACGGCAAGGGCTTTGGTGGCGACACCATCAGCAGCGGCCTGGAAGTGACTTGGACCCAGACCCCGACGCAGTGGTCGAACCACTATTTCGACAACCTGTTCAAGTTCGAATGGGAGCTCACCAAGAGCCCGGGCGGTGCCCATCAGTGGGTGGCCAAGGATGCGCCTGCCGATATCCCGGATGCGCATGATCCGTCGAAGAAGCATCGCCCGACCATGCTGACCTCGGATCTCGCGCTGCGCGTCGATCCCATCTACGAGAAAATCTCGCGTCGCTTCTACGAGAATCCGGATCAGTTCGCCGACGCCTTCGCCCGCGCCTGGTTCAAGCTCACCCATCGCGACATGGGTCCGGTGGTGCGCTATCTCGGCAAGCTGGTGCCGAAGGAAGAGCTGATCTGGCAGGATCCGATCCCGGCCTGCGATCATCCTTTGATCAACGACAGCGACATCGCAGCGCTGAAGGCCAAGATCCTGGCCACCGGTCTCACGGTGCCGCAGCTGGTCTCGACCGCCTGGTCGTCGGCCTCGACCTTCCGTGGCTCCGACAAGCGCGGCGGCGCCAATGGCGCCCGCATTCGCTTGGCCCCGCAGAAGGACTGGGAAGCGAACCAGCCGGAGCAACTCGCGCAGGTGCTGGGCAAGCTCGAAGCGATCCAGAAGGACTTCGGCAAGAAGGTCTCGATCGCCGATCTGATCGTGCTCGGCGGCGTCGCTGCCATCGAGAAGGCCGCGAAGGATGCGGGCGTGTCCGTCACGGTGCCGTTCGCACCGGGGCGCATGGATGCCTCGCAGGAGCAGACCGACGTGGCGTCGTTCGCGCCGCTGCAGCCGCGTGCCGATGGCTTCCGCAACTACATCCGGAAGGTCCATCAGTTCATGAAGCCGGAAGAGGCGCTGGTCGATCGGGCCAAGCTCCTCAACCTGACGGC
>SDZE01000037.1 GCA_004173095.1 Bradyrhizobiaceae bacterium | reverse complement strand
CCGGCGTCCAGGCCGCCGGCGAGCGGCCGGAGGCGTTGAGGCCATGCAGCGCCTTGCCATCCCACAGGATGCAATAAGCGTCCGAACCGATGCCGTTGCCGGTCGGCTCGAGCACGGTCAGCGCGATCGCTGCGGCGAGCGCCGCATCCATCGCATTGCCGCCGCGCTCCAGCATGCGCAGGCCGGCCAGGGTCGCCAGCGGTTGCGAGGCGGCCACCACATTGCGTGCCATCACCGGCGAACGGCGGGAGGCATAAAGGCCATCATGTCGGAAGTGCATGCGTCACGCGTCCTTAAACCCAGATGCAATTTCGCGTCTTATTATCGGGAATCGCGCCTGCCGAATAGAGAGGCGGGTTTGCTCATCTGCTGATCTTGCCGCGCATGGCGGCTCCCGCTTACCGTCAGCGACCATCGCGGGAGTATCTGAATGTCCATCACCGTCATCCGTAACGCCGACTATGTCGTCGCCTGGGATCCGGCCAAGCACAGCCATAGCTACGTCACCGGCGGCGATGTTGCCTTCGACGGCAGCACCCTGATCTTCGCCGGCCGCAACTACGAGGGCGAGGCCGACGAGACCATCGACGGGCATGGCTTCATGGTGATGCCTGGCCTGGTCGATATCCACTCGCATCCGTCCACCGAGCCACTGAACAAGGGCTTTCTCGACGAGATCGGTTCGCCCGGCCTGTATAATTCCTCGCTCTACGAATACATGCCAATCTTGCGGCCGGATCCCGAGGGCGTGCCGGATTGCGTGCGCGTCGCCTATTCGGAGTTGCTGCTGTCCGGCGTCACCACGGTGGCCGACCTCTCCATCGCACATCCGCAATGGATCGACCTCGCTGCACAGAGCGGCCTGCGGGTCTGCCTTGCGCCGATGTTTCGTTCAGCGCGTTGGTTCACGCCGAACGGCACGCAGGTGGACTACGAATGGAATGAGAAGGCCGGCGAGGATGCCATGCTGCAGGCATTCGCGCTCATCGACGCCGCCGAGAGCCACCCGTCCGGCCGGCTGTCCGGCATGATATGCCCGGCGCAGATCGATACATGCACGCCGCAGCTGATGCGCGACAGCTATGCCGAAGCCAAGCGCCGCAACATTCCGTGGCAGACCCATGCGGCCCAATCGGTGTCCGAATTTCACGAAATCGTCCGCCGCCACGGCATGACGCCGATCCAGTGGCTCGGCGAACTCGGCGTGCTCGGTCCGACATCGCTGGTCGGCCATGCCATCTTCGTCGATGAACATCCGCTGGCGCATTGGCATACGCGCCGCGATCTCGATCTGCTGGCGGAGACCGGCACCACTGTCGCCCATTGCCCCACCGTGTTCATGCGCCGCGGCGTCGCTCTGCGCGATGTCGGCCGCTATCGCGCAGCCGGCATCACGGTCGCCATCGGCACCGACACCTATCCGCACAACATGATCGAGGAGATGCGCAACGTCACCATGACGTCACGGCTGATGGCCGGCCATCCGCGCGGTCTCAGTTCGACCGGCCTGTTCGAAGCAGCCACCACCGTCGGCGCCAAGGCACTGGGCCGCAACGATATCGGACGCCTCGAAGCCGGCTGCAAGGCCGATTTCGTGATGGTCGACGTCACCCACCCGATGATGCAGCCGCATCGCGACCCCATCCGCAGCATGATCTATGCGGCGGCGGAGCGTGCCGTGCGGCATGTCTATGTGGATGGCCAGCAAGTGGTGAAGGACGGTGTGGTGCAGAGCTTCGACTATCCGGCTGCAGCGCTGCGCCTGCACGAAGCCCAGATCCGTGCCGAAGAGCGCACGCCGGGGCTGGACTGGGCGGGACGGAAACTGACGGAGGTCTCGCCGCTATCGTTTCCCATGGCGTGGCCGTCGAATGGATGATGAAAGCCCCCTCACCCGCCACGCTCTGCGTGGCGACCTCTCCCCGGTGGGGAGAGGTAAGAGGGAGCTCCACTTCACCTCTCCCCACCGGGGAGAGGTCGGATCGCTGTTGCGATCCGGGTGAGGGGGTCTTGCTTACACGCGCTCGATGATAATCGCCGGCGCCATGCCGCCGGCGGCGCACATGGTGACGAGACCGCGCTTCAGATTGCGGCGCTCCAGCTCATCGAGGATGGTGCCGACCAGGATCGCGCCGGTGGCGCCGATCGGATGGCCGAGCGCGATCGAGCCGCCATTGACATTGACCTTGCTGGTGTCGAGATCGAGATCGCGGATGAACTTGGCCGCCACAACGGCGAAGGCTTCGTTGATCTCCCAGAGGTCGATATCGTCCTTGGTGAGCCCGGCCTTTTCCAGCACCTTTTTCGCAGCCGGCACCGGCGCATTCAGCATCAAGGTCGGATCATCGCCGATATTGGCCATGGCCACGATCCTGGCGCGCGGCTTGAGGCCGTGCTTCTCGGCATAGGACTTCGAGGTCAGTAGCAGCGCAGCAGCGCCATCGACCACGCCCGATGAATTGCCGGCGTGATGGAAGTGCTTGATCTCCAGGTCCGGATATTTCTGGTTGATCTGCTTGCGATAGGTGTTGCCCTGGTCGTCAAGCGGGTAGTCGGCCATCGCCGTGAAAGCGGGCTTCAGCGCGGCAAGGCCCTCGGCGGTGGTTTCCGGACGCGGATATTCATCTTTGGCGAGAACGACATTGCCGTCATCGTCCGTCACCGGAATGATGCTCTTGTCGAAGCGACCTTCCTTGATCGCGACCGCCGCACGACGCTGGCTTTCAAGACCGAGCGCATCGAGCTGCTCACGGGTAAAGCCTTCCATCGATGCGATGGCATCGCCGCAGATGCCCTGATGCGACTGTGGATGCACCTTGGCGAGACGCTTGTTGCCCGAGCCCATGCCGAGCGGCGGCTTGCCGGCCGCCATGTCCTCGGCCGCCATCGCGCCAGTCAGCGACATCATTTCGGTGCCGCCGGCGATGACGACGTCTTCCATGCCCGACATGATCTGCGCCGCCGCGAAATTCACCGCAGTGATGCCGCCGCCACAGAAACGGTCGAGCGTGGTGCCGGATGCCTTGATGTCATAGCCGGCATCGAGCGCCGCCATGCGGCCGAGATCGCCGCCCTGCTTGCCGCGCTGGGTCGAGGTCGACCAGATGATGTCATCGACTTCCGCAGTGTTGAGCTTGTTTCGCTCGGCGATCGCCTTGAGCACCGTGGCGGCGAGATGCTGCGGATGGTGTTCGGCGAGCTTGCCTTTTCCGACCTTGCCGATGCCGCGCGGGGTACGGACTGCGTCGATGATATAAGCGTCGGCCATAGGTGTTCCTCCAGATTTTACAGTGTTTTTCTGGATCCGAGATTGGCCAAGCGGGACGCGAAGTCAAGGCGCAGCGATGGCATGCGCGCTAGCCAGAATTGGCAGAGCCGCCAATCTGGTTGCGCGCCGCTAGCCTTGCAGAAGGAACGCCAGCGCCGTCTCGCAGCGATCCTCGACCTTCAGCGTGAGCAGATCATCGGCGCGCGTGCGGCCGATATTCACCGCGGCGATGGGAATGCCCTGCTTCGCTGCCATCTGGACGAAGCGAAAGCCGGAATAGACCATCAATGACGAGCCGACGACCAGCATGGCATCCGCAGCCTGCAATCGGTCGCGGGCTTCTTCGACCACCTCACGCGGCACGGTTTCGCCGAAGAACACGACGTCAGGCTTCAGCACGCCACCGCAGGCGATGCAGGACGGTACATCGAAAGCCGCGAATTCAGAGTGTTCGAGATCGGCGTCGCCATCGGGCGCATCCGGTGCATCGAGCGCAAGCCAGGCCGGATTGCGATGGCCGAGTTCATGTTGAAATTCACCGCGCGGCATTTTCAATCCACAGCCCATGCAGCGCACCTGATCGAGCCGCCCGTGCAGATCGATCACGCGCTCGCTGCCGGCGCTCTGATGCAGCCGATCGACATTCTGAGTCAGCAGTATTTCACTGCGTCCGGCCTGTTCGAGCCGCGTCAAGGCATGATGGGCATTGTTGGGCAGCGCCTGACCGAAGCTGCGCCAGCCGACCATGCTGCGGGCCCAATAGCGCTTGCGGGTCGCTTCGCGCGTCATGAAACTGTCGTAAGTGACGGGCGGCGTCCGCTTCCAGTTGCCGCTGGCATCACGATAATCGGGAATACCCGAAGTGGTGCTGCAGCCCGCGCCGGTCAGCACGAACAGGCGCCGGTGACGATCCACAAATTCTTCGAGTAGTCCGTTCTCAATCATGACGTTGATTTATGTCTGCCGGAGCGAAAGTCCAGTCGCTCTGATGTGCCACCTGTGCAGAGGTAACATTATCAGACGAAGATTCGGGCGTGCCGTTGCAGGTGAGGCAAGCTGCCTGTTAGGATACTACCTCCCAATGAGACCAATTCGTAGAGTGAGTCATGACCCTGCAGTCCAAAGTCGCTTTCACGTCGCGCGAGCAGTTCATGCAGTTCGTCCAGGACGAGCTCAACAAGTTCGAGAGCGCCGAGCGGGAATTGCGCAAAAGTGCCAAAAAGGATCGCGTGAGAGAGCTCAAGCTGCCCGAGGAGCTGGCAAACTAAGGGAACTCGGAACGGTGCAACCTGCGTTGCGATCAAGAGTCTTGAGCTACGTCAGCCGGGGAACCAGGTCCCCTTCTCAGTAGTCACCTTGGTGGACTTTTGTTTTGCTGCAACTTTTTCTTTGTCTGCATCTCACCGCATCAACCGCACGATCATCTCGCCACCCGATTATTTCATATTCCTTTCATCAAGCGCCTTTAGCGAATTCCATTCATATTTGAAAATGTATCGAGGAAATGGCGAAGTCATCGAAACTGGTCGCGACCAAGCGGGGCAAGATTCTTCTTGTTCGCCGCTGCAAGGATGGTCTGTGGATGTTTCCCGGCGGCCGCAAGCTGCCGCGCGAGAATGACAAGGTCTGCCTGCGCCGCGAAATCAAGGAAGAGCTGCCCAAGCTGAAACTGGGCCGCCTGAAGCTCTGGAAGGAGGTCAAGGCGACCAATCGGCATTCCGGACGCAAAATGAGCGACTCCATCTTCATCGCCGACAAGGCCACCGGCCAGCTTGCCATCGGCGACAAGAAGGAAATCGACCGCGCCGTCTGGCGCAAGCCCCGCAGCGGCATGCGGCTGACACCGACATCGCGCTATATCCGGGACAAACTGTTTCCGCGCGCGTGAGCTGCGTGGCACTGCCATTTATTCGGAGGGCCGGATCGTTCCTGCGACCGCGCCGAAGCCGACGCGATATCCGTCGCCCTGGCACCAGCCGCGCATGGTGAGCGTATCGCCATCTTCGAGAAACGTCCGCGCCCCGCCGCCCGGCAAATCGAACGGCTCAGTGCCGTTCCACGATATTTCGAGCAAGCTGCCGCGCTGATGTCTGTCAGGGCCGCTGATGGTGCCGGATCCGAGCAGATCGCCGACCGTCATCGCACAGCCGCTGGAGGCGTGATGCATCAGCTGCTGCACCGACGACCAGTACATGTATTTGAAATTTGTGCTGCAGATCGGCGCCGCTTGCGACGTCGCCGCGGCGCGTAGATCGACAGCGAGCTGCAGGTCGTAATTTTGCGCGCGCTGCTGCTGCAGATGCGGCAGCGGCACCGGATTTTGCACCGGGCCTTGCACGCGAAACGGCTCCAGCGCCTCGCGTGTCACGATCCACGGGCTGATCGACGTCGCAAAGGCCTTGGCAAGGAACGGGCCGAGCGGGACATACTCCCATTGCTGGATATCGCGGGCGCTCCAGTCATTGAGTAGGACAAAGCCGAAAATCATGGCCTCGGCCTGCGCCTCGGTCAGCATCTCGCCCATCGAAGACGGCTGGCCAACTACGGCCCCCATTTCGAGTTCGAAATCGAGCCGCTGGCAGGGGCCGAATGACGGCATCGTTGCATCCGGCGCTTTCAACTGGCCCCGCGGGCGGCGGACCTCGGTGCCGCTGACTACCACCGTCGAGGCGCGGCCGTTGTAGCCGATCGGCATATGCAGCCAGTTCGGCTGCAACGCATTGTCCTTGCCGCGAAACATCACGCCGACATTGCTGGCGTGTTCCTTCGACGAATAAAAATCGGTGAAGCCCGTGACCTGAAGCGG
>SDZE01000265.1 GCA_004173095.1 Bradyrhizobiaceae bacterium | reverse complement strand
TCCAAGTGCTGCGGGCGATGGCTTTCCTCCGGTCGGGCGATCTTTTGCGCAGGAGATCGCTCTGGCCTTAAACAGAGCATCCGTCGAAAGTGCCGTGCACATTAAGACGGTCGCTGGTTGGACCGGGGCCAACGAACGCACGGTGAAGAATTGGTTCGCGGGAACCTATGGTCCCAATGGAGAGCACCTTCTTATTTTGGCGCGCCACTGCGATCAGGTCCTGGACGCGATGATCGTCATGATGGACCGTCGAGAGCTATTGGTCGGCCACCGTGTCGCTGACATTGAACGGCGCGTCCGAGAGCTTGCTGATGTGCTTGGCGGTTTCAAAGATGGATAGGGCAGTCCTGGTAGATTAAGGTTGGTCTGGAGGGGGACCTACGGATCTGCCACCGCCGTACGTCGGCAATGTAGGTCGAGCCAGGCTCAGGCTGGGTTCCCATGACGGGATCGGCGTGCTTGACGCCTGCTTTCTACCGACTACGTTGGGTTTCGCGGAGAAGGTTCGAACCCAGTTCCTCTCCCTCCGCCACGCCAGCGCGGGGGTGCCGATCTGTGAACCAGCACTCTGACCTCGCCGCGCTCGATAAGCTCAAGATCCGCATCCAGGCGTTGCGCGCCAAGACGGTGAGCAATGGCTGCACCGAGGACGAGGCGCTATCGGCCGCCGCCAAGGTCGCCGAACTGCTCGATCGCTATGATCTGTCGCTCACCGATGTCGAGCTGCGCGAGGCGCCGTGCGAACAGCGCGCTTACGAGACCCGTCGCAAGAAGCGCATTCCGCTCGACGATTGCATCGGTGCCATCGCGCATTTCTGCGACTGCCGGGTCTGGCGTGAGAAGAACGCCGCCGGCGAGAGCAGCTATGTGTTCTTCGGCCTGCGCTCGGATGTCGAGGTCGCGCATTATCTGACCGAGCTGATCGACAGCGCGGTGCGTGCCGAACTCGGACGCTTCAAGGCATCAACTGAGTATGCCAGATTCCGGCACCAGCAACGCCATCTGGCCAATGCCTCGTTCGCATTGGGCATGGTGGCGTCGATCGCCGACAAACTCACGGCGATGAAGGCCAGCCGCGATCAGGTCAATCAAAGCACCGGGCGCGGGCTGGTGGTGCTGAAGACGTCGGTGGTCGATGCCGAATTCGACAAGCTCGATCTGAAATTACGGACACGTCGCAGCCAGGGCCGGATGGTGTCGATGACCGCCTATGAAGCCGGCAGCGCCGCCGGAGCCTCGCTGGCCATGGTGCCCGGCATCCATGACGGGCCACGGGCCGGCGGGAAAGACTGACCGAGATCGGCCACGGCTTTCCCGCTCATGCATATTGTGCCGTCGGCGTCAGCCGATCTTCACGACGGTGCGTCCGCGGATCTGCCCGGCCAGGACCTTGGCGCCGGCCTCGATCACCTGATCGAGCGCAATCTCCTGGGTGATATCGGCGAGCTTGGCCGCATCGAGGTCGGTGGCCAGCCGCGCCCAGGCCTGCTTGCGCAGCTCGATCGGGCACATCACCGAATCAATGCCGAGCAGACAGACGCCGCGCAGGATGAACGGCGCCACCGACGACGGAAGATCCATGCCGCCGGCCAGCCCACACGCGGCGATGGCGCCACGATACTTGGTCTGCGCGAGCAGATTGGCCAGCGTGGTCGAGCCGACGCTGTCGATGCCACCGGCCCAGCGTTCCTTGGCCAGCGGCTTGCCGGGCGCGGAGAGTTCGTTGCGATCGATGACCTCGGCAGCACCAAGACCTTTGAGATAGCTTTCTTCGGACATGCGGCCGGTGGAGGCGATGACGTGATAGCCGAGCTTCGACAACACGGCGATCGCCACCGAGCCGACGCCGCCGGCGGCACCGGTGACCACCACCGGACCATCGGCCGGCTTCAGGCCGTGCTTTTCCAGCGCCAGCACCGACAGCATCGCGGTGTAGCCGGCGGTGCCGATCGCCATTGCATCGCGCGCGCTCATGCCGTCCGGCAGCCGCACCAGCCAGTCGCCTTTCACGCGCGCCTTCTCGGCGTAAGCGCCGAGATGGGTTTCGCCCATGCCCCAGCCATTGCCGATCACCTTGTCGCCGGGCTTCCAGTTCGGATTGCTGGAGGATTCCACGGTGCCCGCGAAATCGATACCGGCGATCATCGGGAAACGCCGCACCACCGGCGATTTGCCGGTCAGCGCCAGGCCATCCTTGTAATTCAGCGTTGACCATTCGACGCGGACGGTGACGTCACCATCCATCAGCTCCGCTTCGTCGAA
This sequence comes from Bradyrhizobiaceae bacterium, assembly GCA_004173095.1. Lineage (GTDB taxonomy): Bacteria > Pseudomonadota > Alphaproteobacteria > Rhizobiales > Xanthobacteraceae > Tardiphaga. The sequence continues at coordinate 3,814 of SDZE01000265.1, read as the reverse complement.
TTGCACCAACGCAGCCGTGGTGCCCTTGTCGGCCTTGTCGATCCGGACAGCCTTGAACGTCGCCATGTGTCTCTCCTGAAATTTTCTGCTGTAAGCTTAGCTGTAAAAGATGCCGCCATCGACATTGAGGGCTTGCCCCGTCACGAAAGCGGAATCGTCGGAGGCAAAGAACGCCACCGGGCCGACCACGTCCTCGGGTTCGCCGAGCCGATGCAGGTCGGTGATCTTCTCGAAATAGGTGACGCGTTCGGGATCGCGCAGATTGTTGCGCCCCATCTCTGTCAGAATGATGCCCGGACAAACCGCGTTCACCGTGATGCCGAGGCCACCGAATTCCATCGAGGAGACGCGCGTGAAGCCGACCACCGCGGATTTGGATGCTGCGTAATGAGATTGGCCGGGGCCGCCGGTGCGCGCGGCCAATGAGGCGATATTGACGATCCGGCCGTATTTGCGTTCCTTCATGTGCACGACCATGGCTTGGGTCATCTGGAATACGCCGCGGACATTGACCGCAAAAGTCTGGTCCCAATGCTCCGGCGTGGTGTCTTCGATGCTGGCGAGGCGCAGGATGCCGGCATTGTTGACCAGCACGTCGACATGACCGAGGGCTGCAACGGCTTCGGCGACCGAACGCTGGCAATCCTCAAGCTTGCTGACATCTGCCAGCACCGGCACGCACTGGCCGCCGAGTTTCTTCACCTCGGCGACGGTTTCCTGCAGCGTGCTTTCCATCGCTGCGATGTCGGTCAGGGCGAGGTGATAGCCGCGCTGGGCGAGGCCAAGGGCAATGGCGCGTCCGATGCCGCGGCTCGCGCCGGTCACGATGGCATGTCTGGTCATGAATTTTTCCTCGAGCGATTCAAAATGCAGAGAAGGCTTGCTACGTGCTCAGCCGCGCGCGCCGCGGACGGGCAGGGTGTTCATCGCTTTCACCGTCTCCTCGAACGAGACGAGATTGGCGCCGGAGCCGAGGCCGGTGGCGACGGTGGCTGCCGTCGCGGTAGCGAGCCTGGCGCAGTCCAGCAGATCCCAGTCACGTACCAGGCCGGCGATGAAGCCGCCTGTATAGGAGTCGCCGCAGCCGGATGTGTCGCGTACCTTGATGTCGAACGCGGGCACGGTGAATTGCCGCCCGTCGCGCGTCATCACGAAGGAGCCGTGCTCGCCGAGCGAGATCGCGCAGGCGCCAGCGCCCTTGCCAATGAAATATTGCGCGCAGGCCACGGGATCGTCGGTGCCGACCAGCGCATGGGTCTCGTCGATGCTCGGCATGAAGAAGTCCGTATAGGGCATCAGCGGCTCGACCAGTTGCAGCGTCTCGGCGCGGGCCTGGATAAGATCGACCGTGGTGATGCAGCCGGCCGCCTTGGCATCGCGCAGCAGCGCCACCGTCGGCTCGCCGTCCATCGCCAGCAGCGAGCCGACGCCGCCGAGATGCAGCACCTTGCTGCCGCATGCGGCCTTCTGCGCCTCAGGCGAAATCTTCCAGCGTGCCGAGGCGCCGCGCGCATGCAGCACCGGGCGTGACCCATCGGGGCGGATCGGCAGGATGGTGGCGGACGTCGGCGCACCGGCCATCCGCTCCATCACGGAAATATCGATGCCCTCGCGCTCCATCGCATTCAGCACCCAATCGGCTTTCTCGTCGTCACCGACGGCACCGACGGCGAGCGCCTTTACCCCGAGCCGCGCACACGGCACCACGGTGCCGCCCGCGGTGCCGGCCACCGTCAGCTTGATCTCATCGATCAGCGCGCGGCCGCCACCGGCCGGGATCTCGGTGATGGGAACGCCGAGGATGTCGAGGATATAGGTGCCGCAGACGCTGACGTCGTGGGGATGAGCCATGGAGCAAGTCTCGCAATTTGTCGTGCTGGTTCGTTAGGTCGCAGTTGTCGACGTGCCATTGCTGTCGCGCAGGCCGTATTGTCCCCATCGCTTCAGGATGCTGTCGATCTCGGCATCCGGCAGCAGCGGCGGCGTGCCGAGCTGCAGGCAGCCGTGATACTGCTTGGCCAGCACCTCGACTTCGACGGCCAGCCACATCGCCTTGCGCAGATTGGGACCGATGGCGATCAGTCCGTGGTGAGCAAGCAGGCAGGCGCGCCGATAACGCAGCGCGTCGAGCGCCGCCTGCGACAGCTCCGCGGTGCCATATTGCGCATAGGGTGCGCAGGGGATGTCGTTGCCGCCGGCCGCCGCGATCATGTAGTGGATCGCCGGAATGGGGCGGTTCATGATCGCGATCACGGTGCAGAAGATCGGATGCGCATGCACCACGGCATTTGCCTCGGGCTTCTCCTTGAGAATATCGAGATGGAAGCGCCACTCCGTCGAGGGCACACGGCCGTTCGATGCGGTCCAGGAGCCATCCCATTTCATCGCGACGATATCGTCCGGACCCATCGTGTCATACGGCACGCCCGAGGGCGTCAGCAGGATGCCGTCCTCGGTGCGCACGCTGATATTGCCGGATGTGCCCTGATTGATGCCCACGGCCGACATCTCCCGGCATGCATCGATGATCGATTGCCGGGTTGCGATGTCGGTAGCGCCTGGATGCGTCATGGCGTGTTCCTCGAAAGTCGTGAAGCGGCTCTTGTCGGCCGCTGCATTGGTCTTGCGATATGAGCTGAGGCGCTTCAGCGCCCCATGGAAAAGAATTCGTCGTTCGGCCGCATGCTGGTGACGTTGGCAAGCCGGTTTGACATGCCGAAGAATGCCGCGATGGCAGCGATATCCCAGACATCGTCTTCGGTGAAGCCGTGGCCGGCCAGCGTCTCGATATCGGCATCGCCGACCTCATAGGCCTGCATCGAGACCTTCATGGCGAAATCGAGCATGGCGCGCTGGCGCGGGGTGATGTCGGCCTTGCGGTAATTCACCGCGATCTGATCGGCGATCAGTGGGTTCTTGGCACGGATGCGCAGGATGGCGCCATGCGCGACCACGCAATACTGGCACTGGTTGGCATTGCTGGTGGCCACCACGATCATCTCGCGTTCGGCCTTGGTGATTGGGCCGGGCTTGTCCATCAGCGCATCGTGATAGGCGAAGAACGCGCGGAATTCGTCGGGACGATGCGCCAGTGTCAGAAAGACGTTGGGCACAAAGCCTGACTTTTCCTGCACCGCGAGAATGCGGGTGCGGATGTCGTCCGGCAGACTGGCGATCTCCGGCACGGGGAAGCGGCTGATGGCGGGCTTGGTCATGATCTCTGTTCCTCTCAGGCGGTCGCGAGTGCAGCCAGTTTGTCCTGGTACTCTTCAAAAGCATCGCGTTGATCTGCGATATGCGGTTCGGCCCGGACCAGGCAAGTATGTGCCGAGCAACCCTGGCCGAATTGCGAGGTGCCGATATCGAGCGTCAGCACGTTCGGATTGCCGGCCACTTCGAGGCCGCTCTCGTCGCGCGGGGTAAACCAGGCGCCGGTCGGCAGCACCAGCACGCCGCGGCGCACGCGGTCGGTGACATCGGCCGTTGCCAGGCAGGCGCCGCGCGCATTCCAGATTCGGATGGTCTGGCCATCGCCGATGCCGCGCGCCGCGGCGTCGTCCGGGTGCAGCCGCGCCTGTTCGCGGCCACTGCGCTTGTGAGCCACGCTGGCGACGCCGGTTTCGATCTGGCTGTGCAGCCGGCCGGTCGGCTGATGCGAGATCATGTGCAGATCGTCGCCGTCCTTGCCGTTGCCGAGCCATTCTGCCGGTTCGACCCAGGCCGGGTGTGGCGGGCAGTCGGCATAACCCAGCCGCGCGAGGGTGTCGCTGCCGAGCACGATCTTGCCGCTCTCGGTCTTGAGCGCATGTGCATC
>SDZE01000550.1 GCA_004173095.1 Bradyrhizobiaceae bacterium | reverse complement strand
TGGTGCTGGGGTTATGCCTGGAATCGTCCGGGCCTCGACAAGAAAACCCGCAGCATGCTGAACCTGGCGATGCTGACCGCGCTCAATCGCGCGCCGGAAATCAAGCTGCATACCCGCGGCGCGATCAATAACGGCGTCACCGTCGATGAGATCAAGGAAGTGCTGCTGCACGCCACCGTGTATTGCGGCATCCCCGCCGGCCTTGATGCGTTCAAGTCGGCGAACGAAGTGTTGAAGGAAATGGGCCAGGTCAAATAAGCGCGGCCGGGAATGCTGAGACAGGGAGCCGCGCTGATAGGATCAGCGCGGCTTCGTCGGGCCGCCGATCAGCCGGCAAGGCTGGCGACGTAAGCGCGCCATCCGCCGAACTCCGACACGTTCTTGGCGCCGACCAGTCCTTCGGCCTCGACGATGAACCCCTTCGGCGTGGTGCCGTCGGACAGGCGTGTCGTGCCGATCCCCAGCGGTGCGGGCACGCCGGTCATGAGCTCACCCAACCCCTCGGCCGAGATCGCCCAGACTTCCGTTGCGATCGGCACGCCCGCGCCCTCCGCGACGCGCATCAGGCCCGGCCGTGCCGGCGGGCCGCCCGCCAATGCATGGAGCTGATAGTCCGGTGTCGTATCGCAGCTTCGCAGGAAGCGCGCGTTGCGGCTCGTGAGTTCGTGATTGAGCGGCATCCCCGAGAGATGTGCGCCGACCACGGCGAGTTCGATTTCTCCGGGGCCGGCCGAGGAAAGCCCATCCTTGATGTCCGGCACCGGCGTTTCCGTCGCGCCCAGCATGTTCTTCGTTGCCGCATGTAGCCGTGCCCCCAGCGCTGCCAGCAGGCCGTCCCGCCCGCGCGGTGCGATGAGCGTGACGCCGGATGGAAAACCGTCCGCGCGAGGCTTCCCCGGCACCGCGAGCGCGCACAGGTCGAGCAGGTTGACGAAATTGGTGTAGGTGCCGAGCTCGCTGTTGGGGCCGATCGGGTCAGCTGCGAGATCCGCGACCAGGCGCGGTCGTGGATAGGTCGGCACCACCAGCACATCGATCCGCGACCAGATCGCGTCGGCGGCCCTGCGCAGTTCAGCCAACTTGTAGATCCCGGCAAACGCGTCGGCGGCGCTCATCCGCGGTGCGGTGCCGATGATCGCCAGCGTCGTCGGATGCAGTTTGTCCGGCGATGCTTCGATGAAGGATCGGATGGCCTGATAGCGTTCGGCGACCCATGGCCCGGTATAGAGCAAGGCAGCAACATCGAACATCGGCGTCATATCGACGGTCGCCAGGGCACGACCGCTGACGATCGATGCGACATCGCCGAGCGATGCATCGAAGGCGTTCTCCGATTGCGTGTCACCGCCGAAACGGCGGCTATGCCCATCGGGCACGCCGACGCGCAGACCTGGCGGCAACGTGCCGGGTCGTGCGGCGACGGGCAGCGCGCGCGAATAGGCGTCCTTGGCATCGAAGCCCGCCATCACGCGGTACGCCAGATCGGCATCGTCCACGGTGCCGGCGAAGACGGAGATGGTGTCGAGCGTCCGGCAGGCCGGCAGCACGCCACCGGTCGAAACGCTGCCGAGCGAGGGTTTCAGGCCGACGATGTTGTTCAGGGCCGCCGGCACCCGGCCGGAGCCGGCCGTGTCGGTGCCGAGCGCGAAGCTGACAAGGCCGTGGCCGACGGCGACGGCGGATCCCGAGCTGGAGCCGCCGGGGACATAGCGTGGATCGATCGCGTTTCTGGGGATCGGATAGGGACTGCGGACGCCGACGAGCCCGGTGGCGAACTGATCGAGATTGGTCTTGCCGATCAGGATGGCGCCGGCATCGCGCAGCTTCTGCACGGCGAATGCTGACGCTGTCGGGGTGTAAGCGAAATCGGGACAGGCCGCCGTGGTCGGCATCCCCGCGACGTCGATATTGTCCTTCACCGCGAACGGGATGCCCCAGAGCGGAAAGGCTGTCGGGTCGAACGGCGGCAGGCCTTCCGCAGCAGCCCGCGCGGCGTCTTCCGGGACCATGGCGATGAAGATGCCGGGGTCATCCACCGCGGCGATCCGGCGATACACGTCGGCGACGGTCTGTTGGGGTAACAAGCCATCGGCATAAGCCGCATGCAGCTGGGCGATCGTGGGAAACGGATCCGACATCTTCATTCCTTGCATCTTCTGACCGGTTAGAGTTCCGGTTAAGTCATGAGCGCTCAAGTAAACTGCACAAATAATAGGCGAAATGCACTGTTTTGTATGCAATCCGACGCAGCCCGATTGGGCGATCTCGCGGCCTGTTCAACGAAAACAATCACTTAGCCTCAATCATCGGTCGTCTTTTGCTTGGCACAAACCTTGCGAGTTCCTGCAAATCAAAATTCGTGCCTCTGGAGAGATGAACATGAAGCGTCGCGATTTTCTGAAGGCCGCCACAGGCGCCGCGGCAGGGACCATGGTGTCGGGCCCGGCCATCTGGTCGGCTGCCAAGGCGGATGCTCGCTCGGAGACCCTGCTGGTGGTGTCCGAGAGCGGCCCTAACAATCTCGACATCATGGGCGTCGGCACCAATGTGCCGAGCTATGAAGTCGCGTGGAATTGCTACGACCGCCTCATCACCCACGAAATGAAGGAAGGGCCGGGCGGCGTCACTTATTACGACAAGGACAAGTTCAAGGGTGAACTCGCCGAGGACATGACCATCGGCGACATGTCGGCGACCTTCAAGCTGAAGAAGAAAGCGACGTTCCAGGACGGCACGCCGGTGACGGCGAAGGACGTGAAGTGGTCGCTCGATCGCTCCGTCAGTGTCGGCGGTTTCCCGACCTTCCAGATGAGCGCGGGTTCGCTGACCAAGCCCGAGCAATTCGTGGTGGTGGATGATCACACCCTGCGCGTGGATTTCCTCACCAAGGACAAGCTGACGATCCCCGATCTCGCCGTGATCGTGCCGAGCATCCTCAATTCGGAACTGGTGAAGAAGAACGCAACCGAGAAGGACCCGTGGGGTCTCGAATATACCAAGATGAACACGGTCGGCTCCGGCGCCTACAAGGTGACCAAGTGGACCGCCGGCACCGAAGTCATCATGGAGCGCAACGACGCCTGGGTCGGCGGCCCGTTGCCGAAGATCAAGCGCGTGATCTGGCGCATGGTGCCGCAGGCCGGCAATCGCCGCGCCCTGCTGGAGCGTGGCGACGCCGACATCTCGTACGAATTGCCGAACCAGGATTTCGCCGAGATGAAGAAGGTCGGCAAGCTCAACGTGACCTCGGTGCCGATCAGCAACGGCATCCAGTATCTCGGCATGAACGTGTCGCAGCCGCCATTCAACAATCCGAAGGTGCGCGAAGCCGTCGCACTGGCGATCCCGTATCAGAAGATCATCGATGCGGTGATGTTCGGCCTCGCCAATCCGATGTTCGGGGCCGCGGCCGGCAAACCCACCGAAGTGAAGTGGCCGCAGGCAACGCAATACAACACCGACATCGTCAAGGCGAAGGCGCTGATGGCCGAGGCCGGCCTGGCCGCAGGCTTCGACACCACGCTGTCGTTCGATCTCGGCTTTGCCGGCGTCAACGAGCCGATGTGCATCCTGATCCAGGAATCGCTGGCGCAGATCGGCATCCGCACCACCATCAACAAGATCCCGGGCGCCAACTGGCGCACCGAGCTCAACAAGAAGGTGCTGCCGCTCTACGTCAACATCTTCTCGGGCTGGCTCGATTACCCCGAATACTTCTTCTACTGGTGCTACCGATCCGGCAATTCCATCTTCAACACGATGAACTACGCATCGCCGGAAATGGACAAACTGATCGCGGGCGCGCGCACCGCAGCGGCGACCGGTGACATGGCGGCCTACGACAAGGATGTGAAAGGCTTCGTCGATCTCGCTTTCACCGACATCCCGCGCATCCCGCTGTATCAGCCCTATCTCAACGTCGCGATGCAGAAGAACGTGTCGGGCTTCCAGTACTGGTTCCACCGCCGGCTCGATTACCGCGCGATGGTGAAGGCGTAAGCGTCGGGGGATCGCCATGTTCGCGCTGATCGCCAAACGCCTGATGTTCGCCATCCCGAGTCTGATCGGGGTGGTGATCGTCACGTTCCTGCTGACACGCGCATTGCCCGGCGATCCCGCGGCTTATTTCGCCGGGCCTGCCGCCGACAAGCAGGTCGTCGAGGATATCCGAAAGAAGCTCGGCCTCGACAAGCCGCTGATCGAGCAATTCTTCCGCTATACGTCCGACCTCACCCGGGGCGATTTCGGCAATTCGCTCACCACCGGCCAGCCGGTGGCGACCGAATTGCGCAATCGCCTGCCGGCCTCCGCCGAACTCACGCTGTTCGGACTTCTGATCTCGATCGTGATCGCCATCCCGCTCGGCATTCTCGCTGCGACCCGGCCGGGGTCATGGATCGATCACCTGTGTCGGGTGACCACCACGGCCGGCGTGTCGCTGCCGGTGTTCTTCACCGGCCTCGTGCTGGTCTATGTCTTCTACTTCAAGCTCGGCTGGGCGCCGGCGCCGCTGGGAAGGCTCGATGTATTTGCCAGCGCCCCGCCCACCGTCACCGGCTTTTACCTGATCGACAGCGTCATCGCCCGCGACTGGGAGACATTTCGTTCGGCACTCAGTCAGTTGATCCTGCCGACCGCAACGCTGGCCATCTTCTCGCTGGCGCCGATCGCGCGCATGACGCGGGCGTCGATGCTGGCGATTCTGGCGTCCGACTTCGTGCGCACGGCGCGGGCCAGCGGTCTGTCGCCGCGCACCGTGATCGTCACCTACGCATTTCGCAACGCCATGCTGCCGGTCATCACCACGCTGTCGATGACGTTCTCCTTCCTGCTCGGCGCCAATGTGCTGGTGGAAAAGGTGTTCGCCTGGCCCGGCATCGGCTCCTATGCCGTCGAAGCGCTGATCGCATCGGATTTCGCGCCGGTGCAGGGTTTCGTGCTGACCATGGCCGTCATGTATGTGCTGATCAATCTGGTCATCGACATTCTCTACGGCGTCATCGATCCGCGCATGCGGCTGGAAGGCTGAGGTGCAATGATGAATGCCATAACGCCCGTCGCTGCTGAAACAGCGCAAACGCCACGCCGCACATCAGGGCTGGTCGCCACGCTGCAGCACACCCGCTATATCCTCGGCGAAAACCGCGTCACCGCTTTCGCCTTCGGCCTGCTGGTGGTCATCGTGTTTGCCGCGGTGTTCGGGCCCTATATCGTTCCGCATGATCCGCTCGCCAGCAACACCATGCAGGCGCTGAAGCCGCCGTCGGCCGCCAACTGGTTCGGCACCGATCAACTCGGCCGCGACATCTTCAGCCGCGTGGTGGTGGCGACCCGGCTCGATCTGTTCATCGCCGTGGCGTCGGTGGCCTTGGTCTTCGCCATGGGCGGACTGGCCGGGATTGCCGCCGGCTATTTCGGCGGATGGACCGATCGCATCGTTGGGCGCATCGCCGATACGATCATGGCGTTTCCGCTGTTCGTGCTGGCGATGGGCATCGTCGCGGCGCTCGGCAATACCGTGCAGAACATCATCATCGCCACCGCGATCGTGAACTTTCCGCTTTATGCGCGCGTCGCGCGCGCCGAAGCGAATATCCGGCGCGAGGCGGGCTTCGTGCAGGCAGCGCGGCTGTCGGGCAACAGCGAAATGCGGATCCTGCTGGTGCATATCCTGCCCAACATCATGCCGATCATGATCGTGCAGATGTCGCTCACCATGGGCTATGCCATTCTCAATGCCGCCGGCCTGTCCTTCATCGGCCTCGGCGTGCGTCCGCCGACGGCGGAGTGGGGCATCATGGTCGCCGAAGGCGCCTCGTTCATGGTGTCGGGCGAATGGTGGATCGCCCTGTTTCCCGGCCTTGCGCTGATGATCGCGGTGTTCTGCTTCAACCTGCTCGGCGACGGTCTGCGCGACATCGTCGATCCGCAGCGGAGGACGTGAGGGGATGATTTCGACTTTCGGAAAAATCGGTTCCCCCTGTCTCAGCCGTCATTGCGAGGAGCGTAGCGACGCGGCAATCCAGAAGGCCGCGCGCGAAGACTGGATTGCTTCGTCGCAAGAGCTCCTCGCAATGAC
>SDZE01000393.1 GCA_004173095.1 Bradyrhizobiaceae bacterium | reverse complement strand
TTCCAGGCACCGTGGTACGACACCGCCTGGCTCAATCGGCCGGATATCCACGGCGGCGAAGTCTGCGCCGCGCTGGTCTCCGGCCTGGTCGCGCCGCAGTCGCCGGCCGAGGCGCGGATGGAAACGCTGTGGGCTTACAAGCAGGGCGGCCCCGGCGTGTTCAAGGGTGATCTGTATTTCTATCGCGTCGACGGCGACCTGCGCGGCCGCACCGGTGCGATTGATACCACGACCTGTCCACTTTATCTGCTCACCGGCGAATACGATTTCTCGTGCTCGCCCGAGGACACCGTGCGCACGGCGTCTGGCATCACGGGAGCAGAGGTCACGGTCATGGAGCAGCTCGGTCATTTTCCGATGAGCGAGAATCCTGCGCAGTTCCGGCGTTACATCGCGCCGGTGCTTGAAGCGATCAAACAAAAACAGAATTTTTGAGGAGGGGCATCCAATGACGTCTTTGAAACACGCACTTTATTTATCTGCAGCACTCGTTCTGTCGGCACACGCCACCAACGCAGCCGAAACCATCAAGATCGGCGTGCTCAACGACCAGTCCGGCGTGTTCGCCGACAATGGCGGCACTGGCTCGGTGGCGGCCGCGAAGCTTGCAGCCGAAGAGTTCGGCGGCGAGATCAACGGTCAGAAGATCGAGATCGTCATGGCCGATCACCAGAACAAGCCGGACGTTGCTGCGGCCACAGCGCGCCGCTGGTTCGACACCGATAATGTCGACATGATCGCCGATGGTGCCGCATCGTCCGCCGGCTTCGCGATCCTCGAAGTCGCGCGTCAGAAGAACAAGATCTTCACCATCAGTGGCCCCGGCTCGTCGGATTTCACCGGCAAGGCGTGCTCGCCGATCTCGTTCCACTTCAACTACGACACCTATGCGCTGTCCAAGCTGACCTCGGAAGCCATCACCAAGGCGGGTGGCACCAGCTGGTACTTCATCTCCGCCGACTACGCCTTCGGCCACGCGCTGCAGCGTGACGCGACGAAATTCATCGAAGGCGCCGGCGGCAAGGTGATCGGTTCGTCCGCGCATCCGCTGGGCACCGCTGACATGGCGTCGTTCCTGCTGCAGGCGCAAGGTTCCAAGGCCAAGGTGGTCGGCCTCGCAACCTCCGGCGCCGACGTGCAGACCGCGATCAAGCAGGCCGGCGAATTCGGCATCGTCGAGAGTGGCCAGCAGCTCGCCGGTCTTCTCGTCTTCATCACCGACGTCAATGCGCTCGGCCTCAAGGCGACGCAGGGATTGCA
>SDZE01000351.1 GCA_004173095.1 Bradyrhizobiaceae bacterium | reverse complement strand
TATCTCACGGCCGGCACGCAGATCGTCTCGCTCACCGATTTGTCCGCGGTCTATGTCAACTTCACCGTGACCGAAAAGGATTCCGGCAAGCTGGCCGTGGGCCAGGTCGTGCGGATCAAGGTAGACGCCTATCCGGGCCGTAACTTCGAAGGCAAGCTGACCACCATCGAGCCGCAGATTTCGGCCGACACCCGCAATATCCGCGTCCAGGCCACGATCCAGAATCCGGATGGCATCCTGAAGCCCGGCATGTTCGCTACCACAACCATTGTGCTGCCGGATAAGCCTGCCGTGGTCACGGTGCCTGAAACCGCGGTCGACTACACGCTGTATGGCGACAGCGTCTATGTGATCCAGGAGAAGAAGACGGACGATGGCAAGACCGAGCTGCAGGCCGTCCGCACCTTCGTGCGCACCGGCGATCGCATCGATGGCCGCGCGGTGATCACGCAGGGCGTCAAGGCGGGCGATCGCGTCGTCGCCGTCGGCCAGCTCAAGCTGCAATCGGGCGCGCTGGTGCAGATCTCGTCTGATCCGCCGCCGAAGATTCCCGCCCAGCCGTCGCTGAACTAAGGGAGATATCTCATGTCCTTCACGGATATCTTCATCAAGCGCCCCGTGCTCGCGGTGGTGGTATCGCTGCTGATCCTGCTGATCGGCTTCAAGGCAGCCACTAGTCTGCCGATCCGGCAATATCCGAAGCTGACCAACACCGTGATCACTATCACCACGGTGTATCCCGGCGCGTCGCCGGACCTGATGCAGGGCTTCATCACCACGCCGATCGAGCAGGCCGTCGCCGCCTCCGAAGGCATCGACTACATGACCTCGGCTTCGACCCAGGGTCAGAGCCTCATCTCGGTCTATATCAAGCTCAATGTCGATTCCAACGCAGCGCTCACCGAAGTGCTGTCGAAAGTCAACTCGGTCAAGTATCTGATCCCGCGCGAAGCCAATGACCCGGTGATCCTGAAATCGACCGGTGAAACCACTGCGATCATGTATCTTGGTTTCTCCAGCGACGAATTGTCGGGCTCGGCGATTTCCGACTATCTGACACGCGCGGTGCAGCCGGTGTTGTCGACGGTGGACGGCGTGGCCAATGCCGAAATCCTCGGCGGCCAGACTTTTGCGATGCGGCTGTGGCTCGATCCGCAGCGGATGAATGGCCGCGGTGTGTCGTCCGACGACGTGGTCAATGCGATCCGCTCCAACAATTTCCAGGCAGCGGCGGGCCAGACCAAAGGTTACTACATCGTCTC
>SDZE01000557.1 GCA_004173095.1 Bradyrhizobiaceae bacterium | reverse complement strand
CCGATATACTCGACGAGGGGATGATCCATCAGCGGCTTGACCACGGCCTGGTAGTATTCCTCATCGGCGCGATCGATCTTCGCAGCGATCTTGAGCGGAATGCCGGCACGGATCGCAATCTTGATGGCGCGATCGACGCCCTTTTCCGGCGCGATGCGACCGAGCACTGCGAGATAGCTCGGCTTGACGTCCTGTGGCGTCAAAAGGTTTTCCGGCAGGCCGTGATGGATGGTCTTGATGAAATTAGCCTGCGGCACCGGGCGCCGCTGGGCATCCGAAATCGAGATCACCGGGGCCTTCGAGAAGGTCGTGAACGTCGGCTGATGTTCCGGCAGATCGAGGCGGCCGTGCAGCGTGGTGACGAAGGGCGTCGGCTGGCGGGAAAACAACGAGAATGGATAATAGTCGAGATGGAAATGCAGGATGTCGAATTCGTCGTTGTCACATTTCTGTCTGACCCGCTCCAGCATTTCCATATGCAACGCGTTGGGATCGCGCACCGAGCCATCCAGACGCAATGCCTTGGGCCAGCCTGCGTCGAGCTTGGCCGTGGTCTGTGAATCGCCGCTGGCGAACAGCGTTACGTCATGTCCCTGAGCGACCAGTTCTTCGGTCAACCAGTGAACGACCCTTTCGGTGCCGCCATACAGTTTTGGGGGAACAGCTTCAGTCAGCGGGGCCACTTGCGCGATGCGCATTTTACATATCTCCCATGTTGTAAATGAGGAACTAAGAACCTGTCAGCATCGAGCCACCGAATTGGCCAGCCACAGGAACGTTCTCGCATCTGCGAAGTTCCTTGACCTGCGTGACTTTCAAATGGGGCGCGGTCTTGTTGCTGCCATCACCTTCACTCAGGTTCGCGAACGAGCGACATAAATCGATTGTTGCTCGGCGGCAGCGAGCGCGTGCGCAATTCACCGGTGCTCCTCATCGTCCGCGGGCAAGTTCTCTGTCCGTCGAATCTCTGCTTCCTCCTCAAGGGGTTTAGTCTTCAGATGGACAGTCTTTCCGGCTACGCACACCGCCCGTTCGCTTTCGTGATGCGATACATCCGACGGCGGTCGACGTCCCACGCCGTGATCCTTGCCTCTGTGCTCGGCGCCGTGGCGTGTTCGGTGGGCACCCAATATGGCATCAAATATCTCGTCGATGGTTTGTCCGCTGGACCAGGCAACGCGACAACGATCATCTGGTGGGCCTTTGGTGCATTGATTGCGCTGATCACCGCCGACATGTTTCTCTGGCGTGTCGCCAGCTGGATCGCCAGTTACTCCTTCGTTGCTGTCACGGGAGATTTGCGGCGTGATATCTTTCGGCACCTCACCGGACATGCACCCAGTTACTTTGCCGACCGCCTGCCGGGGATGCTGACCAGCCGGATCACGGCGACGTCGAATGCCGTCTTTACCGTCGAAAACATGTTCATCTGGAACGTATTGCCACCAGTTGTGGCCACGTTTGCAGCGATCCTGCTGATCGGCACCGTCAGCCTGCCCATGGCTGCTGGTCTGGCTGTCGTGGCCGGGGCCGTCGTGCTTCTGATGTTCAGGATGGCTGCCGCAGGCAAGCCCCTGCACAATGAGTTCGCCGACAAGGCCGCTGCCGTCGATGGCGAAATGGTCGATGTCATCAACAATCTGCCTTTGGTGCGCGCCTTCTGCGGCTTGAGCTTCGAGCATGACCGCTTCGACGATACGGTGGATCGCGAGCTCAACGCGCGCGGCCGCAGCTTGCGCTATCTCGAACGCCTTCGGCTGACACACGCTGCGATTACCGTTGTGTTGACGATCGGCCTGCTCGCATGGGCCATCCTGCTGTGGCAGCGTGGCGGCGCTTCCACCGGTGACGTCGTGCTGATCTGTACCCTCGGCCTGTCCATCCTGCACGCGACCCGCGATCTTGCCGTTGCGCTGGTGGATGTGACGCAGCATATCGCTCGTCTGTCAGAGGCACTCGCCACCCTGCTGGTGCCGCACGAATTGCGCGATCATCCGGAAGCGGAAGCTCTGGTCAAATCCGGTGCCGCGATCGCATTTGACAATATCTCGTTCCAGTATCCCGGTGGCCAAAAGGTATTCGACAAATTCACCTTGCGGCTGAACGCCGGCGAGCGCGTCGGCCTGGTCGGCCAATCCGGTGGCGGCAAGTCGAGTCTGTTCGTGCTGCTTCAGCGCTTTTATGATGTTCCCGAAGGCAAGATCAGCATCGATGGTCAGGACATCTCGCGTGTCACCCAGCAAAGTCTTCGTCACGCGATATCAGTAGTGCCGCAGGACATCTCGTTGTTCCATCGCTCAATCCTCGAGAACGTCCGCTATGGCCGTCCCGAGGCGACGGACGAAGAGGTGATGAAAGCCGCGATCGATGCGCGTTGCGATTTCATCGAGCAGTTGCCCGAAGGTCTCAACACCATGGTTGGCGACCGCGGAGTAAAACTGTCCGGCGGCCAGCGTCAGCGCATCGCGATTGCGCGCGCGTTTCTCAAAGACGCGCCGATACTGTTGCTGGACGAAGCCACCGCTGCGCTCGACAGCGAATCCGAAGAGGCCATCCGCGAGGCACTGGCGCGGCTGATGCGTGGTCGGACTGTGATCGCCATTGCCCATCGTCTGGCGACTCTGCGCAATTTCGATCGTGTGGTCGTGCTGCGCAGCGGCAGGATCATCGAGGATGGCAAGCCCGACATCCTGATGCAGGGGCAGGGGCCCTATCGGGAACTTGTGACGCAGGAAATGAGTCGGTTGGCGGCTCACGCAGCCTGACGACTCAGTTAAGCTGTCGCGGGTGTTCTCGCATCTATCTCGCAATGTCGATTCAACTGGCTGAGGTCCATCATGCCCGCTGAAGCTTTCGCCAAACGCGAAGCGCTTGCCGATCAGAACGTCGTCGAGTCGCCGTTTTACATCCCGATGACCGGCCCGGCCTCTCGTCCGCGGCGCGCGCTAAAGCATGACGACACCTTTGCGGTGCTCGACAGTCATGGCGATATCGGCGCTTCCGCAGGCGGCCCCGATGGCCTGTTCAACAAGGACACGCGCTATCTCGCGCGGCTCGAGCTCACATTGGACGATGTTCAGCCGCTGTTGCTCGGGTCGAACCTGCGCGACGACAACTCGTCCCTGACGGTCGATCTGACCAATCCGGACATCTATCGCAATGGGCGGATCGTTCTGCAGAAGGACATGTTGCACATCGTGCGCACCGTGTTCCTGTGGCGCGGCGTTGCCTATCAGCGCGTTGGCCTGCAAAACCACGGCAACGCGCGCGCGAGCTTTGATCTCACTCTGTGTTTCGACAACGATTTCGCCGATCTGTTCGAAGTGCGCGGCGAGAAGCGGCAGCATCGCGGCATTGCTACCAGCCGTCTGGTGGATCCCAGCCGTGTGGCACTGGAATATACCGGCCTGGACGACAAGCCGCTGCGCACGATGATGTATTTCGATCCGCGCCCGACGCAGTTATCCGCCAACAAGGCGATCTATCATTTCGATCTGGAGCCACAGGAAACGACATCGATCTTCTTCGCTGCCGGCTGCGATGCCGGCAGCGATTACAAGCCTGTGCCGTTTCTCCGCGGTCTGCTGGCGCATCGGCGTGAGATGCGCAAGTTCACCCAGGGCGCCACCACCGTTGAAACCTCGAACGACATTTTCAACGAGGTCTTGTGTCAGGCCATGGGTGATCTCAACATCCTCATGACCAACACGCCGCAGGGCCGCTATCCCTATGCAGGGATTCCCTGGTATTCGACGACGTTCGGCCGCGATGGCCTGATCACGGCCCTGCAGATGCTGTGGATCGATCCCCGCGTGGCGAAAGGCGTGCTGTCGCGATTGGCCGCATATCAGGCCACGGCAGTCGATCCGTTGAACGATGCCGAGCCGGGCAAGATCCTGCATGAGATGCGCGGCGGCGAGATGGCGGCGCTGCGCGAGGTGCCATTCGCGCAATATTATGGCAGCGTCGACTCGACGCCGCTCTTCGTCATGCTCGCCGGTCTTTATGTCGAACGAACCGACGATGAGGACACCTTGCGGTCGCTATGGCCCGCGATCGAGGCCGCACTGGCATGGATCGATGGCCCCGGCGATCCCGATCGGGATGGCTTTGTCGAGTATCAACGCGCCACCGAGCAGGGGCTGCAGAACCAGGGCTGGAAAGACTCCTACGACGCGATTTTCCATGCCGACGGTGCGCTGGCGGAAGGCAATATCGCGCTCGCGGAGGTGCAAGGTTACGTCTACGCCGCCAAGCTTCATGCATCGCGCATGGCCCTTCGGCTGGACATGGCGGAGCGCGCCCAGCAACTGGAAGCGGAAGCCCGGCAACTGGCGGATCGTTTCGAGGCGGCGTTCTGGTGCGAGGAAATCGGCACCTATGCGCTGGCGCTGGACGGTGCAAAATTGCCGTGCGTGGTCCGTTCTTCCAATGCCGGCCAGTTGCTGTTCACCGGCATCGTCCGTGAGGATCGTGCGCGCATGGTTGCCGCGGATCTGATGCGGCCGCATTTCTTCACCGGCTGGGGCATCAGGACCATCGCGCGCGGAGAAGCGCGCTACAATCCGATGTCCTATCATGACGGTTCGATCTGGCCGCATGACAATGCACTGATCGCGCTCGGCCTGGCGCGCTATGGCTTGAAGCATTCGGTCGAGGCTGTGTTCAAGGGGCTGTTCGACACTGCGACCTACATGGATCTCCGCCGCCTGCCCGAATTGTTCTGCGGCTTCCAGCGCGAGAAACGCCGTGGTCCGACTCTTTATCCCGTGGCATGCGCGCCACAGGCCTGGGCGAGTGCGACGCCGTTCACCTTGCTGGAGGCGGCGCTCGGCATCGAGTTGGACATCGCCCGCGGCGAAATCCGCTTTCGGGATCCACGACTGCCGTCCTTCCTGCAGCATGTCACCTTGCGCGATGTGCGGCTTGGCGAGTCCAGCGTGGATCTGTGTCTGCGCAAGCATAACGATGACGTGTCGCTCGAAGTGCTGCGTAGCCGCGGGCAGATCCGGGTGTCGATCGTTCTGACGCATTGATCGGGTCGTTGCGATCGAAATTGTTGCGCTGTCGCGGGTCTGCGTCGGCGAAAAGTTGAAGTGAGGAGTTGCCGATGCCCGCAATCCATATCGTGACAGGGCTGCTGGCCGTGTTGATCGCAAGCCCGTCGATCGCCGCGGATGCACCTGTGTCCGCCCCCGTTTCGACGTTGGCACAGGCGACGCCACCGGAAGCGGCTCCTGTCGCAAGGCCGGAAGGCGTGCCGTCATCTCCCGCAACACCGCAGCCTTCGTCGGAGCCAGACAAACAGGCATCACCCGCGCCGACGGATGCAGGCGAGCCGACAAAGGGCGCTCCGCCAAGCGCCTCGAAAGCGGATGCGCCGGTCACGGCAACGCCGTCGAAACCGCCACCGAAGCCACCATCGTTAACCGTTATCGATGCTTTCGATGCCAAGGGAATCCTCGGCCGCGACGTGCGCAGCCCTGGCAGCGAGAATATGGGCCGCATCGCCGATGTCGTCGTGGACCGCGCCGGGCAGGTGCGTGGGGTCGTGATCGATTTCGGCGGCTTTCTCGGCGTAGGCCAACGCAAGATCGTGGTCGATTGGTCCGCACTTCATTTCTGGAACGTTGCCGACAAGACCGCCAGCATCACGCTGGATCTGACGCGCGAGCAGGTGCGCGCGGCGCCGGAATACAAGGACGATCAGCCGATCGTCGTGCTCGGCGCATCGGGCACGCTGACGCCGTTGAAGTTCCCGCCCATCACCATGCAGGAGCGATAATTGTCGGTTGAAGCGACCACGCGCGCTGCCGGTCCGCCCCGCCCCGAGCCGGAGGCGGTGCCGAGCGTTGCCTGCGCGCCCGGTATCGCTCCCGAGCCCGATGACCACAAGACGACTCCCGGCTCGCCGGAGCCTTCGCGTCAAAGCCTGCGCGGACTCGACTGGTTCATCTTCTTCCTGGCCGACGTGCAGACCGGCTTCGGTCCGTTCGTTGCAGTCTATCTGACGACCCAGAAATGGACGCAGGTCGAAATCGGCTTCGGCGATTGCCGCAATGACACTCGGCCTCGTCGGGCCTGTCCGCATCGGGGAGCGGCTGGGTCGCAATGCGCGCTTTGCGTCGCTCGGCAACGGCGTCGCGGCGGCAGTCATGGGGACCTGCGGATATCTGCTGTCGAGCCGCTCGGTGTTCATCGTCACCTTCCTGCTGGCGATCCCCGTGCTGTATACGTTGTCGCGCATCCGCCAGGAGGAGATCGATCCGGCGCGTGCCCATGGCGTGGGAGCGCATCGCGGCGAGGATAGTAGCCCGCCGTTCCGTTTCCGTGATCTGGTGCGTCAGAGGCCGCTGTTGATCTTTGCCTGCGCCGTGCTGCTGCTTCAACTGGCCAATGCGGCCATGCTGCCATTGATGGCGGGCGTGGTGACCACCCGGTCGGCTGACTGGGCGCCGGCGCTGATCGCCTTCTGCATTGTCGTGCCACAGGCCTTCGTCGCCGCCACCTCGCCAACGGTCGGCCGCAAGGCGCAGCAATGGGGCCGCCGGCCGCTTCTGCTCGCTGCGTTTACAGCGTTGACGATCCGCGGCTTGCTGTTTGCCGTGGTGACGGATCCATTCGCGCTCGTCGCCGTACAGATTTTCGATGGCGTCACCGCGGCGGTGTTCGCCGTGATGATCCCGCTCATCGTCTCCGACATCACCTTCGGCCGCGGCCGATTCAGTCTGGCTCAGGGCATCGTCGGAACGGCAACCGGCATCGGCGCCTCGCTCAGCACGGTGTCAGCAGGATTCGTTGCCGACAAGTTCGGCGCACCGGTCGCGTTTGTCGGGCTGTCCTGCGTCGCGGCGCTCGGCTTCCTGCTGATCCTGCTGGTGATGCCGGAGACCAAGCGCGATCACGTCGATCCCAGTCCCAAAGCAGGTCAGGCCTAAGGCGCCACCTGCTCGCCGAGATAATTGATGGCTGCCGTCACGCCCCCCTTGCCGTGCGGAATGCCGAGCGCCTGCAAGCCCATCTCGACGACGCCAAGCGTGCCGAGGATCATCGGCGCATTGACGTGGCCCATATGGGCGATGCGAAACGCCTTGCCGTGAAGATCGCCGATGCCGACGCCGAGGATGACGCCGCATTTCTCGCGGCAATAGGCGAGTAGCGGGGCCGGGTTCGGCATCTTGACGGTCGTGACGGTGTCGGCGCGCTGCTGCGCCTCAATGATGTTGAAGCCGAGCACGCCGCCTTCGGCCCACACGCCGACGGCACGCCGCACGGCCTCTGCCAACAGGCGATGCCGCCGGAACACATTGGGAAGTGTCTCGTCGAACAGCATGTCGAGGGCCTGGCGCTGCGCGAACATGAGATGCACAGGCGCCGTGCCGGAATGCTTCTGATAATGTTCGTTGCCGTCCCGCTCGGTCCAGTCGAAATATGGCGTGCGCAATCCCGCCGATTTGTGCACCTCGCGCGCACGGTCGCTGGCGGCGACGAAGCCGAGGCCCGGCGGCGTCATCAACCCCTTTTGCGAGGCGGACATCGCGACGTCGATGCCCCAGGCATCCATCTCGAATGGCATACAGCCTAGCGAGGCCACGGCATCGACCATGAAAAGGGCGGGATGGTCGGCAGACTTGATCGCCTTGCCGATTGCCTCGATGTCGTTATAGGCGCCCGATGCGGTATCGACCTGCACCACCAGCACGGCCTTGATCTCGTGCGCTGTATCTGCGCGCAAGGCCGCCTCGACTTCGGCAGGGCGGATGGCGCGATTCCAGTCGCCCTTCAGCCTTTGCACCTCGACACCCATCATCCGCGCGGCATTACCCCATCCGGTGGCGAAGCGGCCGCTTTCCAGCACCAGGATCTTGTCGCCGCGTGACAGCACATTGGTGAGCGTTGCTTCCCAGGCGCCGTGACCGTTGGCGATGTAGATATAGGTCTTGCCCTTGGTCGCGAATATCTTGCCGAGATCGTCGAGGAGCCCGTAGGTCAGCTGCACCATCGCATCGGAATAGATGTCCAGCGGCGGCCGATGCATCGCGCGCA
>SDZE01000440.1 GCA_004173095.1 Bradyrhizobiaceae bacterium | reverse complement strand
CGTCACGGGGATGCTGAGGGTTGCGTCGGATCAGGATTGTCGCTTGCTCGCTAAGGGTCTCCAGATAAAAGCCCTGCGCTCCCTATGATCGGGTCGAGTCCTGAAGACCGATCCTTCAGGCATGTCGCGCGCTGGCATCTGTTGAAAGACCTCATTTCCCGAGGCGGATGTCGATCTTGCAAAAACGTTCCCGGTATGTTCTGCTGCGCCGAGACGGAGGATCTCAATGAACAAACGAAGCAGCGGGACCGTGTCCGATGCTGGTTCTGGCTCAGGAAAACCCGCGGCGCGGCCACGAGGGAATTCTGCGTCCGGATATGTGAGAAGCTTGCGGGGCGGGCCCATGCCAAACTCTGTGGCTGAAGAAGCCGAGCACAAAGCCGGCGCGGTCAGTCGGCGGCCGGCGATTTCTTCCTGATGAAGCTGCCCGTCCTGCCGGTTTTCTATTATCTCGATCATTTCACGGAGATGCTGTCTTTTGTCGAGACCACCTATGGCTCGGTGCTGACGGATGAGCATCGTGCATTCGTCGCTCGTTTCAATTGCTTCGAGCGGGATGCTCAATGTCTGTTGATCCGCATGATCAACCGGCGTGGTATGATCTTCAATCGTGACCAACTGAGGTACGAAGAGATCGCCGACCTCGAACAGGCGCTGGCAGATCTGCATGCCGGCGGCCATGCCAGACCGCTGCGCGACACTGACTACCATCAGTATCTCCGGTGCCTGCCGAAGACCGAACTGCTGCGGGGAGCAAAAAGCGCAGGGTTTGCGGACGCGCGCACGTCATGGTCCAAAGCCAAGCTCGTCGCGTTCTTCCAGGCGGCTGTGCCATTCGCAACCGCCGTGAATCATTGCGGTGGTGAGCGGTTCGTCGCGCTGGACGGAACGCGACCGGTCGAATTTCTGCTCTACCTGTATTTCGGCAAGACGGAAGACGATCTGAAGAATTTCGCCCTGCGCGATCTCGGGATTCTGCGGACCAACAAGACATCCTTGTTCAGTGCACGCTTCACGGACGGCGACGAGGCGAGAGCGTGCTTCCACTACAGTCGGCTGCTCGACGGTCTTACAGCGAAATGCGTCGATATCCATCGGCAGGCGATCGGCGAAATATTGGGCGGCCCCTTGTGTCCCACCGACTATGCCGCGGAACTGCGGGGACGCGCCGCTTGCCAGGTTGGCCAGTTCTTCGAGAAGTTGGGCGAGCCCGATCTTGCGCGTCAACTCTGAACTGCTGCGCTCCGGAAGCACAATCACCGTCGACGACACCTATCGAGGCAATCCGGAGGCCGGCGTCGCGGGCGTGATGCGGCGCCGGGGTTACAGGGTTTTCTTCGCCGAAAACTCGCTTTGGCAATCGCTCTTCGGGTTGCTGTTCTGGGACGAGCTCTTCGAATCCGGCCAATTGCACAGCGGGTTCGATTGGGTGCCGCAATGTCTTAAAAACAAGAGCTTCTCACGGCAGTTCGCGGACCGGATCGAGGTGAAGCTCGCCGCCGTGAGGTCGGGAGAGGCGCTCACCATCCTTCTCAAGACCGTCGCTGCCAAATGGGGCCGCCCAAACGGTGTGTTTGCGTGGGATCATGTCGACATCGACGCGTTGAGACTGCTGCTTACAGGGACGACCAGCGACGGCCTTGCTGCCATCGTCGGGGCCATGTGTGACGACTTCCGCGCGATGCGCGACGGTTTTCCGGATCTGATGCTGGCGAAGGACAGCCGGGTCTCGTTCATCGAAGTAAAGGCGGAAGGCGACGTCATCCGCCGCCACCAGATGACGCGTCTTCGGCAACTCGGCAACACCGGCATCTCCGCCGAGATCGGTCGCGTCGACTACCGCTTCGACCCCGAGCAAGACTATGTCGTCGTTGATATCGAGACCACCGGCGGTTGGGCTTCCTCAGACCGGATCACCGAAATCGGGGCGGTGAAGATCCGCAATCACGAGGTCGTCGGCGAATGGCATTCGCTTCTGAACCCACAGAAGCCGATCCCCGCCAAGATCGTGCAGCTCACCGGCATCACGAACGAGATGGTGCGTGGGGCTCCCTTGTTCGCGGAGGTCGCCGACAGCTTTATGGATTTCATGGGTGACGGCATTTTCGCGGCCCACAACGTCAATTTCGACTACGGTTTCATCAGCCGCGAATTTGAACGTCTTGAGCGGCGATTTAGGTTTCCGAAGGTGTGCACCTGCGCGG
>SDZE01000299.1 GCA_004173095.1 Bradyrhizobiaceae bacterium | reverse complement strand
CGGATCGTCGAGTGCTGCAGCGACATCACCGCGCAGAAAATGCGCGGGCTCGAGAACAGCGGCAAGGTCGCGGCGATCGAGCGCTCGCAGGCGATGATCGAGTTCGGTCTGGATGGCACAATCCTGTCGGCGAACCAGATCTTCCTCGATGCCATGGGCTATGCGATGGACGAGATTCGCGGCAAGCATCACAGCATCTTTGTGCTGCCGGCTGATCGCGACAGCGTGGCTTACCGCGCATTGTGGGCCGCGCTCAATCGCGGTGAGTCCCAAGCTGCCGAATACAAGCGGATCGGCAAAAGCGGCGCCGAAGTGTGGATACTGGCCACCTATAATCCCATCCTGGACGAGAGCGGCAAACCCATCAAGGTCATCAAATTCGCCACCGACGTCACCGAGCAGAAATTGCGCGCGGCGAATTTCTCCGGCCAGATCGAGGCAATCGGAAAATCGCAAGCGGTGATCGAGTTCAATCTCGACGGCATCGTGCTCAATGCCAATGAGAATTTCCTGTCGGTGCTGGGTTATGCGCTGTCCGAGATCCAGGGCAAGCATCACAGCATGTTCGTGCCCGTCGAGGAGCGTGGCGGCGCCGCCTATCGCGGGTTCTGGGAAAGCCTGCGACGTGGCGATTATCAATCCGCCGAATATCAGCGCATCGGCAAGAACGGCAGGCAGGTCTGGATTCAGGCGTCTTACAATCCGATCATGGATCTCAACGGGCAGCCCTACAAGGTTGTGAAATATGCGTCCGACGTCACCGCGCAGGTGATCGCACGAATGAAAAGCGAGCGCGTGCGCGGCATGATGGAATCGGTCGCTGCCGGCGCCGAGGAACTCAGCGCATCGGTACGCGAGATTTCAGACACCATGGTGAAGTCGCGCGACACCGCGATGTCCGCGGTCGGTAAGGTCGAACTGGCCGATGGTCAGGCGCAGCGGCTCACCTCGGCGGCGCAGGCAATGAGCGGCATCGTCGAATTGATCGGGCACATCACCGGCCAGATCAATCTGCTCGCGCTCAATGCGACGATCGAATCTGCGCGCGCCGGCGAGGCCGGTCGCGGCTTTGCGGTGGTCGCGTCGGAAGTAAAGAACCTCGCGACTCAGGCCAAGCAGGCAACCGACCGAATTTCGAGCGAGATCAGCAGCCTCAACGGTATTTCCGGTGACGTCGTCGATGCGCTGAACGCGATCAAAACCGAGATCCAGAGCGTCAGCGAATATGTCAACGCGACCGCAGCCGCCGTCGAACAGCAAAGCGTGGTGACGAGCGAAATGTCGAACAGCATGCTGCGCGCGGCGGAAGAAGCCGCCAGTATCGGCCACTGATGCCCTGAACTTCTCCCCGCGAGCGGGGAGAAGCAAAACTACATCGGGCGGACTTCCTGCACTTCCGGCACGAAATGCTTGAGCAGATTCTGGATGCCGTGCTGCAGCGTCGCCGTTGAGGACGGGCAGCCGGCGCACGAGCCCTTCATGGCCAGATAGACGATACCGTCCTTGAAGCCGCGGAAGGTGATGTCGCCGCCGTCATTGGCGACGGCCGGGCGTACGCGCGTCTCGATCAGATCCTTGATCGTGTCCACGGTCTCGGCATCGTTCTCGTCGAAGAACTCGTCGTCCTCGGAGATGTCGCCTTCCGGCGCACTGCCGTCGGCGAGCAACGGCGCACCGGACATGTAGTGTTCCATGATGGCGCCGAGGATCGCCGGCTTGAGGTGCTGCCAGTCGCTGTCGTCCTTGGTGACGGTGACGAAATCAGCACCGTAAAACACGCCGGTGACACCTTTGACGGCGAACAGTTTCTCCGCCAGCGGCGACCGCGTGGCAGCGTCCGGTGTGGTGAATTCCATGGTGCCGCTGGTGAGTACGTCCCGGCCCGGAATGAACTTCAGCGTGGCGGGATTCGGGGTGGCTTCGGTCTGGATGAACATCGGTCTCTCCTGCGTCGCCGGTTCAAGGCCGGCGCGTGGGTGTTAGGTAGCAGATGGCGATGGAAAACGCACGAAACAAGGCTTGCTTACCTTTCCCCGCATCTTGCGCGGGGAGAGGTCGCCGCGTCTTCGCGGCGGGTGAGGGGCAGGGCACGTCAGAAAGCCGTACCGATGTCCGGAGCGGAAAGTGTTGCGTTGCTTGAGGATTTAGGTGCGGCAGGCATTGTGCCCCGCCCCTCATCCGACCCGGCGCCGCTGCGCTATGCCGGGCCACCTTCTCCCCGCGCAAGATGCGGGGAGAAGGAAAAAGCTACGACAAACTGTCGATATCGAGATCGCTCAGGCTGCCCGGCACCACCACAACCGGGACGGGGAAGGTGCCGACCATTTTCGCAATCATGGTGACGATCGGGCCCGGGCCTTCAGGGCCGGCCGAGGCGGCCAGCACCAGCATGGAGACATCGACATCCTTGTCGATGACGTCGAGGATCTGCTCGGTCGGATCGCCCTCGCGGATGACACGCTCTGGCGTAATGGCGGCCAATCCGTTGGCACGGCCGGAGGCGCGGTCGAGCGCGGCGTTGGCGCCTTCCTCGGCTTCCGCGCGCATCACTTCCGCCACGCCGAGCCATTGCTGATTGCGATCGTCGGTTTCGATGACGCGCAGCATGACCACGCCGCCGCCGACGCGGACGGCCCAACGCGAGGCGTAATACACCGCGCGATCCCATTCCTCGCTGTCATCGACGACCACCAGGCATTTCGGCTTGTGGCCGCTTTCATAACTACGTCGTTGCGTGCTCATGCATGTCCCGATGCTAGAGCATGATCCCGAAAAGTGGAGACCGGTTTTCGGATCAGATCATGCTCTGACAAATAATAAACGCTCTTCACGTCATGCTGCCACGGCGCATGCGCATTCGACAAGCGCGACGCAGATCTGAACCTGCGTCGCGCTGATTGTGGCGAGGACATGGAAGAACTTTGGATTACCGTTTGCGTACAAACCCCATGATGTCCTTCACCGACGTCATGGTTTGATCAGCAATGGCGCGCGCGCGGTCGCTGCCGTCGGCGAGCACAGCGTCGACATAGGCATGGTCCGCCGACAGCCGCTTCATCTCGCCCGCGATCGGCGACAGTTTTTCGACCGCGAGATCGACGAGATTCGCTTTGAAGCCGGAAAACTGTGCGCCGCCGAATTCGCCGAGAATGTCGGCCTTCGAGCGGTTCGACAGTGCCGCATAGATGCCGACCAGGTTGTCGGCCTCCGGCCGTGGCGCCAGGCCCGGCTCTTCGCTCGGCAACGGTTCGGGGTCGGTCTTCGCCTTGCGGATCTTCTGCGCAATAGCGTCAGCATCGTCGGTGAGATTGATGCGCGAGTAATCCGACGGATCGGATTTCGACATCTTCTTGGTGCCGTCGCGCAGGCTCATCACCCGCGTCGCCGGGCCGGTGATGACCGGTTCGGGCTGCGGGAAATACGGGCCGCGATGGCCCTGCGCGGCGATCGATTCGGAGAAGTCGTTGTTGAACTTCTGCGCAATGTCGCGGCAGAGTTCGAGATGCTGCTTCTGGTCCTCGCCGACCGGCACATGGGTGGCGCGATACAGCAGGATGTCGGCTGCCATCAGCACCGGATAATCATACAGGCCGATCGACGCGTTCTCGCGATCCTTGCCGGCCTTCTCCTTGAACTGGGTCATGCGATTCAGCCAGCCGAGGCGGGCGACGCAATTGAAGATCCAGGCGAGTTCGGCATGGCCGGCGACCTGGCTCTGGTTGAAGATGATCTGCTTGGTGGGGTCGATGCCGGAGGCAATGAAGGCGGCGGTGACTTCACGGGTGCAGCGACGCAACTCGTCCGGACCGCCCCAGACGCTGGGCGCCACGGTGATCGCGTGCATATCGACCACGCAATACAGGCAGCTATATTGCTCCTGCAGTTTGACGAAGTTGACGATGGCGCCGAGATAGTTGCCGAGATGCAGGTTGCCGGTCGGCTGAACGCCGGAAAAGACCCGCTGCGTGAATGCCTGCTGGTTGGCTGCCTGTGGAGCAGATGCCGGTGAAGCAGATGCCTGTGAAGCAAGGGACATGGCCTGGTTCCTTCTGCGCCCGCGGGTGGAATGCGGGGCCGGCGCGTCCCTTGCCATAGGCATTGCGCTGCGTCCATGACCAATCGTGCGATCAGCCGGCGGGTGTTTTCAGCGCCGAGCGGATATCGCGCCAGCGCAGCGCGCCGGAGAGCATCAGCGGCACAATATAGATCGCCAGCCCGCACAGTATCTGCAGCGCCAGCCATGCCGCCTGCGCCAGCCTGTGGTCGGCGCTCGGCATCGATCGTGTCAGCGCCCACAGCGCGGCGCCCATCGTCAGCGCCGCCAGCACGATGACGGGCAATCTGCGTCGCGCCTCCGCATCGATCGCCCAACCGAACGACACACCGCCCTGAATGATCAGCAACAACGCGTTGCTCCACGCCGCCAGCGCAATCGCAGCCGCAATGCCGCTGGCGCCGTACTGCGCGCCCAAGCCATAAGCGGCAACGATCGCGACGATCAGCCCGACCAGCGTGGCAATCAGCGGCGTACGCGTATTCTCGCGCGCGAAGAAAGCCGGCGACAACGTCTTGATCAGCACATGCGCGGGCAGCCCGAGCGCGAGCCAGATCATCGCCTGCGCCGTTGCCAGCGTATCGGCCGCAGTGAAGGCGCCGTGTTCGAACAGCAGCCGGACGATCGGCTGGCTGAGCACCATCAATCCCAATGTCGCTGGCAATGTCAGCCCGATCGCCAGTTCGAGCCCGCGCGATTGTGCATGCAGCATCAGCGCGTGATCGTCGTCGCGCGCCGCCCGCGTCAGTTCCGGGATCAGCACGCTGCCCATGGCGGTGCCGACGATCCCGAGCGGCAACTCGATCAGGCGATTGGCGAAGTACAGCCATGACACCGCCGACGGCATCGACGAGGCGACGACGGTAGCGCCGACGATGAGGAGCTGAGGACCGGAGCTGGCGACCATGCCGGGCAGCGCATTGTGCAAAAAGCCGCGCATCTGGCGGTCGAAAGCCAGTCGCAGGGGGGCCGCATGTCTGCCGCCCGGTTGCCGCAGCATAAGCATCGCCAACTGCAGAAAACCCGCCAATCCGACGGTCGCCGCCATCACCATGGCAGCCGTCGCCGCCGACTGCGGAAACATCAGCAACAGCGCCATCACGCCGAGCAGCGCGGCATTGAAGAGGAGGGGGGAAAACGCAGTCAATGCAAAGCGATGCTGCGCGTTATAGAGCCCCATCAGCACCGTCACCGGCCCGGCGAAAGCCAGATAGGGCAGCATCAATCGCGCATTGTCCGTCGCGATTTGCAGGGTCGGCTGGCCCACGAATCCAGGCGCGACGGTAGCGATCACCATGGGCATCGCCAGGCCGATCAGCAGTGCCGCAACGAGCACGGCCGCACTGATCGTGGCGAGCACGCGTCCGGCAAAAGCCGCAGCAGCGTCAGACCCTTGCGTCGCATGAATGCGCGACCACGCTGGAATCAGCGCCGCGTTCAGCGCGCCCTCGGTGAGCAGCCGCC
Source organism: Bradyrhizobiaceae bacterium (assembly GCA_004173095.1). Classification (GTDB taxonomy): domain Bacteria; phylum Pseudomonadota; class Alphaproteobacteria; order Rhizobiales; family Xanthobacteraceae; genus Tardiphaga. The sequence goes on along the minus strand of SDZE01000299.1, from coordinate 19,171 downwards.
GGATCACATTGATGAGCTGGAACGCCACCAGAAACGCATCCGCAACAGCCCCCGCTCCCAACAGTGTCGCCACCATCGCATCGCGTGCGAAGCCGAGCAGGCGCGATGTCAGGGTACCGGTGGAAACCATCAGGATGGAGCGGATCATGGAACCGTCACGGGAGGGGCGTCCTTGCTGGCGCCGGGCGGGGTGTGATAGTCGCAGCCATCAGGCCGCAGCGGGGTGAGTTGAAGACCATTCGCGCCGCGCCCGCAATTGCCGCAACGGGACAATCTTCATGACTTCAGCGAAATACGACGTGCTTGCGATCGGCAATGCGATCTTCGACGTGTTGGTACAAACCGACGACGCGTTCCTTGCCGCGCATCAGATGAACAAAGGCGGCATGGCGCTGATCGACGAAGCCCGCGCCAAGGCGATCTATGATGCGATGGGCCCGGCCACCGAAATGTCCGGCGGTTCGGCCGCCAACACCGTCGTCGGCCTCGCCAGCCTCGGCGCCAGCGTCGCTTATGTCGGCAAGGTCAAGGACGATCAGATCGGCGCGCTCTATACGCATGATATCCGCTCGGCCGGCGTGAGCTACCTGACCAAGCCCGCAGCGGCCGGTCCGGCGACCGGCTGTTCGTATATCCTGGTGACTCCCGACGGCGAGCGCACCATGAACACCTATCTCGGCGCCGCGCAGGACCTGACGCCGGAAGACATCGATCCGGCCGCGATCGCCGCCTCGCAATATGTCTATCTCGAAGGCTATCTGTGGGATCCGGCCAGTGCCAAGGAGGCTTTCATCAAGGCCTCCAAGATCGCCCACGACGCCGGCCGCAAAGTGGCGCTTACTCTGTCGGATTCGTTCTGCGTCGGTCGCTATCGTAGCGAATTTCTCGATCTGATGCGCAACGGCACCGTCGATATCATTTTCGCCAACGAGTCCGAATTGAGCTCGCTCTACGAGACCGAGGATTTCGATGCGGCGCTAGGTCAATTGCGTAACGATACCCGGCTCGGTGTCGTCACCCGCAGCGAGAAGGGGTGCGTCGTAGCTTCGAGCGACGGCGTCGTCGCAGTGCCGGCGCACAAGATCGAGAAGCTGGTCGACACGACCGGCGCCGGCGATCTGTTTGCCGCCGGCTTCCTGTTCGGCCTTGTCCGCAATGCCGGCTATGAAAATGCCGGCAAGCTCGGCGCGCTGGCCGCAGCTGAAGTGATCCAGCATATCGGCGCGCGTCCGCAGGTGTCGCTGAAGGATCTGGCGCAGAAGCACGGATTGCCGGTTTGATTGAAACGCCGGCGATGCGGATTTCCCGCTGGCGGGGGGATAAGCGGCTGTAGGGTGGGCAAAGCGTAGCGTGCCCACCACCATTTTTTGCGATAGATGGTGGGCACGGCGCAAGAACGCCTTTGCCCACCCTACATAATCAGGCCCAGTCTTTCACAGCTTCGCCCAGCTCCGCCTTCACCGGCATGCGCGCCGCTGATGGCGTGCGCGAGAATCGCGGCGCGGGGCCCGGCTGCGTTCCGCCGTCCTGCTCAATGAACACCTTGCGGGCCACCATGTGCGGGTGCCTGGTGGCTTCCGACATCGTCAGCACCGGCGCGAAGCAGACATCGGTGCCTTCCATGATCTTGCACCATTCATCGCGGCTCTTGGTCTTGAACACGGCGACGAGCTTGTCCTTCAACGCCGCCCACTGCGCCTGATCCATCTGCGCATCGAAACAGCTGTCATCGAGCCCTGCGAGCTCACGCAATTGCGCGTAGAATTGCGGTTCGATGGAGCCGATCGAAATAAAATTACCGCAGCTGCATTCGTAGACGCCGTAGAAATGCGCCCCGCCGTCGAGCATGTTGCTCTCGCGCGCTTCCTTCCAGCGCCCGGCCGCCGTCATGTCGAAGAACATGGTGATCAGCGAGGCCGCGCCGTCGCACATGGCCGCGTCCACCACCTGGCCCTGGCCGGATTTGCTCGCTTCGAGCATGGCCGCGAGCATGCCCATGACGAGATACATCGAGCCGCCGCCAAAATCGCCGACGAGGTTGAGTGGCGGCACCGGCTTGTCGGCGCCACCGATGGCGGCGAGCGCGCCGGTGATCGAAATGTAGTTGATGTCATGGCCGGCGGCCTGCGCCAAGGGACCGTCCTGCCCCCAGCCCGTCATGCGACCATAAACGAGCTTCTGATTGCGACCGAGCACGACATCGGGCCCGAGACCGAGGCGTTCCATGACGCCGGGGCGATAGCCCTCGACCAGCGCATCGGCGCTATCCAACAGTGACAGCACCTGATCGATGCTGGCTTTGTCCTTGAGATCGACCTCGACGATTGTCCGGCCACGGGCAGCTGCTCCCTTTGGATGCTGCTTCGGGCGCACCAGCGTGATCACCTCCGCGCCCATGTCTGCGAGCAGCATGCAGGCGAAAGGGCCGGGGCCGATGCCGGCGAATTCGACGATGCGTGTGCCCTTCAGAGGACCGGAGAGTTTGGATGAAGCGGTGTTCTGCACGTGCGTTTCCCGTTTTTTTGAAGTGTTCGTTGGGGGAAACAGTGGCTGGCCCGACCGGCGAGAGCAAGACGCTTTTGGCCGCATCAATGCATGCGGCCATGCGCGGACAATGCGGGTTGCCTCGCCCGGCTTCACCGGGCGAGGCAGGATGCGTTGCAGCAAAAGAGGCGCGTCGCTGCATGCAACGACAGATACGTGTGGAGCGCTACCCCGCCGACTCCACCGCCCGCTGCGCCATCACCTTGATCAGATTGGCGCGATAGGCGGCGGAGCCATGGATGTCGCCCATCAATCCGTCGGCAGAGATCGTCACGCCATCGAGGGCGGTTGCCGACCAGGTTGGTTTCAGTGCGGCTTCGATGGCCGCGACGCGCATCACACCGTCCTGCGCGGCACCGGTGGCGGCGACACGCACTTCGCCGTCCTTCATCTGCGCCACGAACACACCCGTCATCGCGAAGCGCGAGGCCGGATGGCGCATCTTGGCATAGCCGGCCTTGGCGGGGATCGGGAACGAGACGGCAGTGATGATCTCGTCATCCTGCAGCGCCGTCGTGAACAGGCCCTGGAAGAAATCCTCGCCCTTGATGTCGCGCTTGTTGGTCTTCACCGTCGCGTTCAGCGCCAGCACGGCGGCGGGATAGTCAGCTGCCGGATCGTTGTTGGCGAGTGAGCCGCCAATGGTGCCGCGATAGCGCACGGCGGGATCGCCGAGCACTTCGGTGAGATGCACGATGGCCGGGATCGCGCGCTTCGCCTCGGCGCTTTGCGTGATGTCGTAATAGGTCGTGGCCGCCTTGATGATCAGCGCATCGGACGTGACTTCGATGCCGACCAGGTCCTTGATACGGGTGATATCGATGACGTCCGATGGACCGGCCAGTCGTTGCTTCATGACAGGCAGCAATGTGTGCCCGCCGGCGAGGACTTTTGCATCGGGATTCTTGGCGAGCAGTGCTGCGGCTTCGTCGACGCTGGCAGCACGGTGATACGTGGTCTCGTACATGATGCCTCTCCTTACTCTGCTGCCTGCTGCAACTGCAGCGCTTCCCAGACGCGGCCGGGCGTCGCCGGCATTTCCAGCTTGTTGTGGCCGAGCGCATCGGTGATGGCATTGATCACCGCGGGCGACGAGCCGATGGCGCCGGCCTCGCCGCAGCCCTTGATGCCGAGCGGATTTCCGGGACACAGTGTGATCGAATGCGAGATTTTGAACGACGGCACGTCGTCGGCGCGTGGCATCGCATAATCCATGAACGACGCTGTCACCGGCTGGCCGTTGTCGTCGTAGACTGCGGCCTCCAGCATGGCCTGGCCGATGCCTTGGGCAAGGCCGCCATGCACCTGGCCTTCGACGATCATCGGGTTGATCAGGCGACCGAAGTCATCGACAGCGACAAAATCGAGAATCTCGGTCTTTCCGGTGCCGGGGTCGATCTCTACCTCGCAGATATAGGTGCCGGCCGGGAAGGTGAAGTTTGTCGGATCATAGAACGCGGTCTCCTTCAGGCCGGGCTCCATGCCGTCGGGCAGGTTATGCGCGGTGTAGGCGGCCAGCGCCACCATCGGCAGCGCGATGGACTTGTCGGTGCCGGCCACCTTGAACTCGCCATTCTCGATGACGATGTCGCCTTCCGATGCCTCCAGCTGATGCGCGGCGATCTTCTTCGCCTTGGCTTCCATCTTCTCCATCGCCTTGAAGATGGCGCTCATGCCGACGGCGCCGGAACGCGAACCATAGGTGCCCATGCCGAACTGCACCTTGTCGGTATCCCCATGGACGATGGAGACCTGATCGATGGAGATGCCGAGCCTGTCCGCCACGAGTTGCGCGAAGGTGGTCTCGTGACCCTGGCCGTGGCTGTGCGAGCCGGTCAGAATCTCGATGGTGCCGACAGGATTGACGCGCACCTCCGCGGATTCCCACAGGCCGACGCCGGCACCGAGCGAGCCGACGGCTTTCGACGGCGCGATGCCGCAGGCTTCGATGTAGCAGGAGAAGCCGAGGCCGCGCAGTTTGCCATTCGCCTTCGATTGCGCCTTGCGCGCGGGGAAGCCTTTGTAGTCGATAGCTTCGAGTGCCTTGTCGAGCGCCGCACCGAAATCGCCGATGTCATAGGCCATGATAACGGGCGTCTGATGCGGAAACTGCGTGATGAAATTGGTCCGCCGCAGCTCGGCCGGATCGAGTTTGAGTTGCCGTGCCGAGGTCTCCATCAGGCGTTCGACCAGATAGCTCGCCTCCGGCCGGCCGGCGCCGCGATAGGCATCCACCGGCGTAGTGTTGGTGTAGACGCCCATCACCTCCGCATAGATGGCGGGGATGTTGTACTGGCCCGACAGCAGCGTGGCATAGAGATAGGTCGGCACCGAGGACGAGAATAGCGACATATAGGCGCCGAAATTGGCGTGGGTCTTCACCCGCAAGCCCAGGATCTTGTTGTTGGCGTCGAACGCCATCTCGGCATGCGACATGTGATCGCGGCCATGGGCGTCGGTCAGGAAGGCTTCCGAGCGATCGCCGGTCCATTTCACCGGACGCTCGACCTTCTTGGAGGCCCACAGCGCGACCATCTCTTCGGGATAGATGAAGATCTTGGAGCCGAAGCCGCCGCCGACATCGGGGGCGATCACGCGCAGCTTGTGCTCCTGCGCGACATTGTAGAAGGCGGATAGCACCAGCCGCGCGACATGCGGGTTCTGCGATGTCGTGTAGAGCGTGAAGTGCTCTTCGGCTGGGTCGTATTCTGCGACGGCCGCGCGCGGCTCCATCGCATTCGGCACCAGGCGGTTGTTGGTGAGATCCAGCGAGACGACGTTGGCCGCCTTGGCAAAGGCGTCATTGGTCGCCTTCTCATCGCCGATCGACCAGTCATAAACCACATTGCCCGGTGCTTCCGGATGCAACTGCGGCGCACCGGGTGCAATGGCAGCTTTCATGCTGCTGACGGCGGGGAGTTCCTCATATTCGACGATAACCGCTTCGGCGGCGTCCTTGGCCTGGTTCTTGGTTTCGGCGATCACCACCGCAACGGCCTGCCCGACGAAGCGCACGGTGTCCGGCGCCATCGCCGGCCACGCACCCATTCTCATGGGCGAGCCGTCCTTCGATGTGACGGCCCAGCCGCAGATGAGATTGCCGATCTTGTCATCCACCAGCTGCTGCCCGGTGAGGACATCCACGACCCCCGGCATGTCCTTCGCCGCGGAGGAGTCGATGCTCTTGACCTTGGCATGGGCATGCGGGCTGCGGATGAAATGGGCGTGGGTGAGGCCGATGACCTTGACGTCATCGACATATCGGCCGCGGCCGGTGATGAAACGCTTGTCTTCCTTGCGCACAACGCTTGCGCCGATGCCTTCAACGCCCATGACATGGGTCTCCCTGCCGGTGTTATTTGTGTCCCGCGGCTTTCACCAAAGCACGCGGCTGGCTCAGCTCAGTTCAAGTCGCTGCGGCTCATTCGGCCGCTTGCGCGACCTTCATGCGTCCGGCGGCGTCAAGAACGGATTTGACGATGTTGTGATAACCGGTGCAGCGGCAGATATTGCCTTCGAGCTCTTGGCGAACGGTGTGCTCGTCGAGTTCGCCACCATGACGGTGCACGATGTCGATGGCCGACATGATCATGCCCGGCGTGCAATAGCCGCATTGCAGGCCGTGATTATCGCGGAAGGCCGCCTGCATCGGATGCAGCTGGTCGCCTTTCGAGATGCCTTCGATAGTGGTGACGTTGGCGCCATCCACCTGGCCGGCCAGCGTGGTGCAGGATTTCACGGCTTTACCATCGATATGAACGATGCAGGCGCCGCATTGCGACGTATCGCAACCGACATGGGTGCCGGTCAGATTCAGGTTCTCGCGCAACAGATGCACGAGCAACGTCCGGTCTTCAACCTGGACAGAGACGGCTTTTCCATTGACCGTCAGCTTCACGGTGGACATGTGCAGACCTCCCGACGATTTTTAATTGGTCTAATTAGAAGCGCGAGGTGCGAAGTTTGCAACTGACATTTTGGTTTCCCTCGTTCGCTCGCAGGAGCGAAGCGAAGGCCGGAGAGGGGCAGCGCGGCATGCCTCTGCCGTCTCGCCCACTCCGCGCCAAGCCGAGCTTCGCTGGAGCGGTCGATCCACCCTCTCGCGCAAGCGGGAGAGGGACCTGCAAATTTGGCACTTCATCTCCGCATCGCACGATGCTCTAGTCCGCTCGCAAAAGGCCGCAAGCCGTTGGCCGCTATAACAATTCCGCGACAAGGAGTTTTCGGGAGTGATCGACAAGAGGGTAGCCAGTGCGGCCGAGGCCGTGGCAGGCGTGAAAGACGGAGCGACCGTCCTGGTGGCGGGATTTGGCACCGTGGGGATTGCCGACGATCTGCTGGAGGCGCTGCACGAGCAGGGCGCGACCAATCTGACCATCGTCCATAACAATGCCGGCAATGGTGATGTCGGTCTCGCCCGGCTGATCAATTCCGGCCGCGTCGCCAAGGTGATCTGCTCCTATCCACGTTCGGGCGATTACAGCGCCTTCCTCAACGCCTATCGCAACAAAACACTGGAGCTCGAACTGGTGCCGCAGGGCATCATCAGCGAGCGGATGCACGCTCATGCGGCCGGGCTAGGCGGCTTCTTCTCGCCGGTGACGGCGCATACCAAGCTCGCCGAGGGCAAGGAGACCCGCGAGATCGACGGGGTGCTGCATGTGTTCGAGAAGCCGCTTAAAGGCGACGTCGCATTGCTGCGCGCCATGAAAGCGGATCGCTGGGGTAATCTGATCTACAATCAGTCGGCGCGTAACTTCAATCCGATCATGGCGATGGCTGCTGATCTCAGCATCGTGCAGGTGGACGAAATGGTCGAGCTCGGTAGCATGGATCCGGAAGCCGTGGTCACGCCGAGCATTTTCATCGATCGCATCTTGGTCGTAGGAGCGACATCATGACGACGACATACAAGCCGCTCAACCGCGATCAGATGGCATGGCGCGCCGCGCAGGACCTGCAGGAGGGTGCCTATGTCAATCTTGGCATCGGCATGCCGACCCGGGCGGCAAGCTATGTGCCGGGCGGTCGCGAAGTGATCTTCCACAGCGAGAACGGCATTCTCGGCCTCGGCCCGAAGCCGGAGCCGGGCACCGAAGACGAGAACCTGATCGATGCCGGCAAGAACTACACCACCCTGATCAAGGGCGGCGTGTTCATGCATCACGCCGACGCCTTCCTGATGATCCGCGGCAAGCATCTCGATGTCAGTCTGCTCGGTGCGTTCGAAGTGTCCGAAGCAGGCGATCTCGCCAACTGGACCACGGAAGATCCGAGCTTCCCGCCGGGCGTCGGCGGCGCCATGGATCTGGCGGTCGGCGCCAAGGAAATCCGGGTGATCATGGATCATACCGACAAATCCGGAAAGCCGCGCATCCTCAACAAATGCCGATTGCCGCTGACGGCGCCTGGCTGCGTCAAGCGCATCTATACCAATCTGGCAGTGATCGATGTCACAGAGCAGGGCCTGTTCGTTCGCGAGATGGTCGAGGGCATGACGCTGGAGAAATTGCAGGAGCTCACCGAGCCGAAGCTGCAACTCGCCAATGACTGGCGCGCACTGACGCCGCCGGCGATGGCGGCGTAGGTCTCTCATTGTCATCGCCCGCTTTTGCGGGCGGTGACAAGTGAGCTGTGCCCGTCCGCCTGCCGCACAACCTTCGGGGTCCCGGTAAACATTTACTCGCTCTTAGTTTCTCTGCCGTAGGTTTGGGCACTCGCCTCGGGTGCGGGCTGCGCCTGGAGACGAGGTGTTGGGAGTGATAAACGGGGGGCCCAAAGTGGCATCGACGACGCTTGTCCGGAAGAAGCCGGGTTTCCTGAAATTGCCGACTCTCAGATTTCGCGCCAAGGTGACGCTCGGCTTCGCCGCGGTGCTGCTGATCTCCGCCGTCAGCATGGTGATGGCCTATGTCGGCTTCGAGCGCATCGCCAACGGCGTCGTCTCCTATCGCACCACCGTCGCGGAATCGGGTCTGGCTCGCAATATCGATCGTGAACTGACCTCCTATCAGGCATTGGCGCGCTATTACGTGCTGACCAGCTTCGAGGCCGATGCCAAGGCGGCTAAGACGGCGGAAGTGGCTCTCAAAGATGCCATCGACCAGTCGATGAAGGCGGCGACGGATTCCGCGCGTCTCGACAAGGTCACCCGGCTGTCGCGCGAATTCACCGCTTTCACCAAGATCTTCGCTAACATCCTCACGGTGAAGAGCGAGAACGATACGATCGCCGCCAATCAGCTGTCGCGCACCAGCCTGATGTTGCGCAACAAGATCGACGATCTCGGCGATACCGCGATCATGGCCGGCCTGGCATCGGTGCAGGATCAGGTGAAGGAAATCACCACGCAATTCATCACCGCGACTTCGCTGGTGAACACCTATATCGGCAAGGCCGAGGACAAGACATCCAACGCTGCGCAGGCGCGTATCAAGTTCCTGCAGAACCAGTATGCGACCATCTATGCCAATGATGACAAGATCAACGGCAAGCTGAAGGAGATCGTCGCTGATACCAAGATCTATGCCGATGCCTTCGTGAAGTTCGTCGAGAACACCAAGAAGGTCGACGGCCTCGCCAAGGAGATGTCGGAATCAGCCGCGGCGATCACCAAACTCTCCGGCGAGATGAAGGCCGACATGCTGTCCGAGCAGCACCGGATGGAAACCGAATCCGACAAGACGGTCACCGATACCAAGCAGCTGGTGACGATCCTCGGCATCGGTGGTTTCGTGATCGGCGCCATCCTCGCCATGCTGCTCGGACGCAGCATTTCCAAGCCGATGACCGCGATGTGCGCAGCGATGCGCAAGCTCGCTGCCGGCGATTTCGACGTGGTGCTCCCGGGCCTCGGCCGCCGCGACGAACTCGGCGACATGGCCTCTGCCGTTGAAGAGTTCAAGGTGCAGGCGGTGGCCAAGGCCGAACGCGATGCTGCTGCACAGGAAGAATCGAACCGGGCCGCCGATCAGATGCGCCGCGGCGAATTGATCCGCTTCGCCGACCAGTTCGAATCTGCCGTCGGCTCCATCGTGTCGAGTGTCTCGGTGTCCTCGGGCCAGCTCGAAGGCGCCGCCAACACGCTGACACGCACGGCGGAGACCACCGAACAGTTGTCCGGCCAGGCCGCGGCGACGTCGGATGAAGCCTCGTCCAACATGCAGTCAGTCGCAACGGCGACGGAGGAACTGTCGCTGTCGGTCAACGAGATCGGCCGTCAGGTGCAGAATTCCAGCCGGATCGCCGAATCTGCGGTGGATCAGGCGCGCCAGACCGATGCCCGCATCGGCGAGTTGTCGCGGGCCGCCCAGCGCATCGGCGACGTCGTCGATCTGATCACTGCGATTGCCGAGCAGACCAATCTGCTGGCGCTGAACGCGACCATCGAGGCCGCGCGCGCGGGCGATGCCGGTCGCGGTTTTGCGGTGGTTGCGTCCGAAGTGAAATCATTGGCCAGTCAGACGGCGAAGGCAACCGAGGAAATCTCGACGCAGATCGCCGGGATGCAGAGTGCGACGCAGGAGTCGGTGGCGGCGATCAAGCAGATCGGCAATACGATCGGCGAAATCTCCGGCATTGCCTCTGAGATCGCCAGCGCCGTCGAGCAACAGGGCGCCGCCACGCGCGAAATCGCGCAAAATGTCCAGCGCGTCGCCCATGGCACGCAGCAGGTCGCCGGCAACATCACCGAGGTCAATCGCGGCGCGTCGGAGACCGGCGCGGCGTCGGGGCAGGTGCTGAATTCGGCGCAGACCTTGTCGGCGGAAAGCACGCGCCTGCGCGCCGAACTCGACCGCTTCATGGAAAACATCCGCGCGGCGTAATGTTGAACCTCTCCCCGCCTGCGGGGAGAGGTCGACTCGGCTTCGCGTCGGGTGAGGGGGCTCTCCACAGGCGCCGTCGCCAGAGGAGAGTCCCCCTCATCCGTCCCGGCGCCGCTGCGCTATGCCGTGCCACCTTCTGCCCGCCAGCGGGGAGAAGGCAAGCGCTTCGCTCGACCGCTACTCCGCAGGCACCGCCATCGGCGGTACTGCCATTTGCGGCGCGCCGTATTTCCCAGCCGCATACAGACCAGCCGCCACCACCACATAAGCGACTGCGACCCCCGGCGTGACGCCGAAGCCGACGGCTTCGCCATGCATGAAGCCGAACCAGGTCATCACGGCGCCGGCAAATGCGAAACCTGCCGCCTTGCTGAATTCGCGGTCGATGATGAAGACGCCGATGGCGCCGAGCACCAGGCCGCCGAGGATTGAGCCGCCGCCCATCACCTCCAGCCCGTGATACAACACGCCCTGTTGCGGCAGTGATGCGATCGCCGCGGTCTTGACCTCTCCCACCTTGTCCGCACCGAGCCCCGCAGCCTGCGCGGCGGTGAGCGTGGCGCCCAGCATGGTGTCGATCTGCAATTTACCCCAGGCTGCCAGATGCGGTGTGAAAGCCAGCACGATGGCGGGCGCATGTTTGAGCGGCGTGGTCTGGAACGCCTGCGCGCCGATCAGCATGCCGATGTATAAAAGGATCGGCGAGATCGCCACCACCGGCACCAGCGCCAGCAACACGGCGATGACGCCGAACCACGACAGCACCACGACCATCAGTCCGGTGGCGGCGGAATAGCCGATCCGGCCACCCATCGCCTTCCAGCCGGGATGGCCGATATAGACAGCGTTGATGAACGGGTTGCCCATCAGGCATCCGATCAGCGACACCACGCCATCGGCGGTCAACACCCGTGTGGTCGGATAGTCGTCGCCGGCGGCCTCGGCGGACTCCACATTATCCATTGCCTCGACGAGATCGTAGATGCCGAACGGTATAGCCGTCACCAGGATGATGCCGAGGAATTCGAACCCGGAGAAGACGGCGTTGAAAGCAAGCAGTGGCACCGAGAAGCCGAAATTGGCGAAGGCGTCGCCGACGCCTTTCACGCTGAGGCCGCCGATGCCGAGACCAAACAGGTTCGAGCCCCATGCGATGACCATGCCGACGGCGATGGCGATCAGGCCGGCCGGCAGGTTGCGGAAGTAAGTCACGCCGCCGAACCAGCTGAGCATGATGATAGCAAAACAGACCAGGCCGATCTGTGGCGTCATGTACATTTCGAGCGCCGGGCGCATCGAGATGAAGGTGACGGAGACGCCCGCCAATGTGCCGAGCAGCGCCGCGCGCGGCGTGATCTTGCGGATGTAAGGCGCGATGAAGCCGCCGATCATCAGGATGAAGCTCTGGAAGAAGACCCAGACGAGCCCGGCCGACCAGCCTTTCAAGGGATCGCCGGTCTTGATGGTGATCGGCAGCATGATCACGAAGGTCACGATGAACATGTGCGGGACGCTGACGCCGGACGGCAATGCGCAGACGTCGCTACGGCCGGTCTTCTGCGCGAGGCGATAAGCGAGCCAGGCGTAGTACATGGTCGATAGACACATCATCAGACCGAGCGCCGGCAGGATGCGGCCGAACACCAGGCTGTCCGGCATCTTCAGCACGAAGCGCAGCAGGCCGGTCAGCACCAGCATGTTGACCAGAATATTGGTGCCGAAACCAAACAGTGCGTTCCAGTCACCCGGTGTCCAAAGTGCCGGCTTGAAGCCGGGCGTCGTCGTCGTCCCCATGCTCGTCGTCATCGCAAAGCTCCCGCCAGCCTGTGTGAAGTCTCCACTGCATTTTCGGAGTTGCTGATGGCATCGAGCACGGCGGCGGAATCCGCGACCCAGCCGAAGATGCCGCCCTGGGCCTTGATCATTTTCAGGCCCATCTCGTGGAATTCGGGAAAGTAGGATGCGCAGCCATCGGCGATAACGATGCAGCGATAGCCGCGGTCATTGGCCTCGCGCACGGTGGTGTTGACGCAGACTTCCGTGGTGACGCCGCAGACGAGCAACGTGTCGATCTTGCGTGCTTCGAGGTCGCTGCCCAGCGACGTTGCGTAGAAGGCGCCCTTGCCGGGCTTGTCGATGACGATCTCGCCTTCGATGGGATATAGTGCGGGGATGATGTCATGACCGGCCTCGCCACGGATCAGGATACGCCCCATCGGACCGGGATCACCGATGCGCAGGCTCGGTGCGCCGCGCTGTATCTTGGCGGGTGGGGCATCGGAAAGATCGGGCAGGTGGCCTTCGCGGGTGTGGATCACCATCATGCTGCGCCGGCGCGCGGCCGTCAGCAATGCGGCGATGGGAGCTACGGCGCGAGTGAGCTGCGAGACGTCGTTGCCCAGCGTCTCGCCGAAGCCCCCCGGCTCCATGAAGTCGCGCTGCATGTCGATGATAAGCAGGGCAGTGGAGGCGAGATCGACGTCGATCGGACCGGGCTCGGCCGCGACTGTGATTTGTCCCGTAGCATCCGCCATGGCCATCTCCGCGCGCGTGTCGCTCGCGGATATCAAGCAAGGCGTGTGCCATTGTACACAACGCGGGATGTTTTAGGTCGCAAATACAGGGCTATAAATTTCAGAGGGTTAGGCGCGGAGGCCTAAATGCTCAAATTTACGCCCGCGCCGACTTGCCTAAAACGCAACCGGCAATGCTCAATCCCAACCCGTACCTGCGATCCCGGGATTGGCGTAGACGATGCCGCCATCGACCGCGAGCGTGGTGCCGACGACATAGTCCCCGGCGCGTGAGGCGAGGTAGATCGCGGCGCCGGCTATGTCCTCGTCGGTGCCGATACGGCCGGCTGGGACTTTGCTTGCCACGTCATCCGCATGGTCGCGCGCGGCGGTGTTCATGTTGGACTGGAACGGACCCGGCGCGATGGCGGTAACCACCACATGATCCTTGATCAGCTTGGCCGCCATCCGTCGTGTCAGATGGATCAGGCCGGATTTGCTGGCTGCATAGGAATAGGTCTCCAGCGGATTGACGAAGATGCCATCGATTGAGGCAATGTTGATCACCTTGGCCGGACGCGCCGCGGAGCCCGCCGCGCGCAGCGGCGTCGCCAGCGCCTTGGTGAGAAAGAATGGCGCCTTGACGTTGAGCGTCATCACCTTGTCCCAGCCGCTCTCGGGAAAATCGTCGAACTCCGCACCCCATGCGGCGCCGGCATTGTTGACCAGGATATCGAGCTTTGCCTCACGCTTCTTGATCTCACCGGCAAGCATCTCGATGCCGGTCATGGTCGAGATATCGATCGGCAACGCAATGCACTCGCCCGCATAGGCCTCGCTCAGCTCCTGCGCCGTGGCTTCGCAGGCGGCTGCCTTTCGCGCGGTGATATAGACCTTCGCAGCACCCTGGCTGAGAAAGCCCGCAGCGATCATCTTGCCGATGCCGCGCGAGCCGCCGGTGACCAATGCGACGCGGCCCTTGAGCGAAAATAGATCTGTGAACATGACGCTTCCCGCTTGTTCGTTGTTTGTGGTGATCGTAGCCCGGATGGCGCGCAGCGCAAATCGGAGCCGCGGCGTCTTGCTCATGACGTGCGGCCGCTCTCTCTCCGCCAGCGGATCGATGGAGGACGGCGATTGCTCTGATTCGAAGTGGGCTTGGCCCAGCGGCGGGGTTTCTCGGTCGCCAGATCAGCCCTGGCCAGTTCGCTGAAAGCCGTTCCACATCGCGGTGGCAGCGCCCGAAGTCAGCACCGGCAGGTAACGCTTGTCCTGATAGTTTCCATTCAGCGACACGCGCGGCAGCGCCGTGAGCAAGGTCGAATTCTCGGCAGCGATCACACCGGGCCGTGTCGTCACTGCGGTCTGGAAACCGGCGGCTTGTGCCAGCGCGAATTCGCGGCTGCCTGCAGCAGCACGATCGCCATAGGGATAGGCCAGATGCAGCGCAGGCTTCTGCAGGGCGTTTTCGATATTGGCGCGGCTCGCCGTCAGCTCATGGGTCACCACGGCCTCGGTCTGCCGGGCGAGATTGCAGTGGCTCAGCGTATGCGCGCCGATGGTCACCAGCGGGTCGGCGGCAAACGGTTTGAGCTCGTCCCAGGACAGGCAGAGTTCGCGGCTGATCGTCTCCCCGTCGATCCCGGCCTGCTGGCACAGCGCGGCCATCTCTCGGCGCAGATCGGTCTCGTCGAGGCTGCGCAGCCAGCCGTGCAGGCGGTCGAATCCCATTTCCTTTTCCGGCAGCGAGGCGGTTGCGATGCGCACCATCCGGCCATCGATAGGCGCTTCGAGAGTAGAGGCCTGTGCGACCACGCGCTCCAACGCCACCCACCACAGGCGGCCGGTGCCGGAAGCAAAATCGCTGGCGACGAAAACGGAGAAAGGGGCGTCAAAGTCCCGCATCGCCGGCAGCATATGATCGCGATTATCCCTGTAGCCATCATCACAGGTGAAGCAGGCGAAGCGGCGCGTGAAATCTCGTTCCGTCAGGCGACGGCTCATCTCGTCGGAGGTCACGATATCGACATCGGTGGCGCGCAGATAAGCCAGCGTCGCGCGCAGAAAGTCGGGGGTGATCTCAAGATGGCGGTTGGGCTGGAATGCACCGGCATGGGCGGGGCGGACGTGATGCAGCATGAAGATCGTGCCGACGCCGCCAAAAAAAGGACGCAGCACACGATGCGCGCCGCTGAAATAGAGCGCATCCAGCCCGGCACGAATTATCGTGTTGCGAATCTGCTTCATTTTGTGACCTAGCACTTGGGCGCGATCCACGAACATGATCAGGAACAGCTCAACAAAGCGTTATTCCAATACCCCGGGCGATGCTAGAGGCGGAGCCTCGATTTCAGTTTGACAGTCCCGCAAGGGTTTGTTTTCTCTCTATTTCCATTCCCGCAGGACGTCTAATGCACGGTTTTTACAGGTGGAGCGCCAAGTGGTGGCCCGGGCTCGTTCCACTCGCGGTCCTCTGGGCCGTGGCTGCCTGGTTCAGCACGCCGGTTCTCGAGGCCAATCTAACCTCGCGCAGTACCGAGGCGCTGAAAAGCACCGTGCTTGATAAAACTCAGATTTCCGTCGCCGGCCGCGACGTTAATTTCGCCGCGGAGGCGTTCTCGGAAGAGGGGCGCCGCAGTGCCGTGGGTTCCGTCGAGGCGGTGCCGGGGGTGCGTCTGGTCAATGACGGCACCCGGCTGGTGGCCGAAGCCAAGCCGTTTGTGTGGGTCGCCGAGCGCGACAATGTCCGTGTCACCCTGTGGGGCACGGCGCCGTTGCCGGCCAGCAAGGCGCGCATTGCCGAAGCGGCCAAGACAGCGCTCGCTGGAACTGAGGTCTCGGATCGCATGGGCCTCAAGCGCGGCGCGCCACCGCGTTTCGATGGTGCTGCGGTGCTGTTGCTCGAACAGGTCGCCAAGCTGAAAGAAGGCAAGGCGACGATCATGGACGCCAATGTCAGCATCACGGGCATGGCCCGCGATCTCGGCGGACGTGAAGCCATCGCGGCAGCCCTAAAGAACCTGCCGGAAGGGTTCACGGTCGCCGCCAACGATGTGAAGGCGCCGCCTTATGTGTTCCGGGCCAACAAGGATCCCGTGGCGAATACGCTGACATTGAGCGGCTATGTGCCGGACAACAACGTGCATGCAGCTCTGGTGGCTGCTGCCCAGCGCAAGTTCACCAATGACAAGGTCGTCGACAATCTGAAGGCCAGCATCGGTGCACCCGGCAATTTCGCACCCGCGGTGACCTCGGCGCTCGGCGCGTTGTCGCGGCTGTCCACGGGCACGCTGGTGGTCAATGATCGCGAAGTGAAACTGTCGGGCGATGCGCTTTATGAAGCCGCAGCCGAACAGATGCGAGCCGGACTCGCGACGGAGCTTCCGCAAGGCTGGACGGCGAAGCCGGAGATCAGTGTGAAGCCTGCGGCAGCGCCGGTGGATGCCAGCGTCTGCCAGCAATTGTTCAATCAGAACCTGACCAAAGGCCGCGTCCGCTTCGAGACCGCCAGCGCCAGCATCAACGCCGACTCAGCGGGCTTGCTCGATCGGCTGGTGGAAATCGCCATGCGGTGCCCGACCACCAAATTCGACATCGTCGGCCATACCGACAGCGACGGCGATCCTGCGTTCAATCAGACCTTGTCCGAGAAGAGGGCTGCGGCCGTCGAGGATTATCTGATCAAGGCCGGGCTGCCGGGCGACCGTTTCGAAGCGATCGGCTACGGCGCCACCCTGCCGCTCGCAACCAACGACACGGAAGACGGCAAGCTCCAGAATCGCCGGATCGAATTCGTGGTGAGGCCCAATCCATGACCATTGTTGCGACGCTTCTCTGGGGCTGGCTGCTGGGCGCCTTTCTGATCGGCTTCTGCATGGGCTGGATCGCCGTGGTCTATCGCGGGCCGTCGGTGCCGAAGGTCTGGATCCGGCGATTGTCCGTGCTTGCCGTCGTGGTCGTCGCCATCGCCGTGGCGAAACTGGTGCCCGGGCGCTTCGGCTACTGGTTCGACCTTGGTATTGCGCTGTTCGGTTTTTATCTGTTGGGCTGTGCCGTTGGCTCGTGGCTGCGCGATATCGTGGTGACGCGGCAGCAGGCCCGGTTTCGCTGACGATTGCGGGGTAGTCAGGCTCGGCGACGCCCTTAGCCGTGCCGATCAAAGCGCCGTCTTCAGTCTCTGCAGGATACCATCGTCGCTCTGTCATCAAATCGGCGACCGCGAATGACACAAGCCTGTTGCTAGAAGGGAGACCTGCGGCGGGTCGGCATTTTGCCGCAGCGTGCCGGCGCCCTGGAATGAGATGTTTGGCCGCGCTTAATCGCCTGAGCGGGCACGCTTTTATTCACGCAACCGGTTTCCGTTTGGCACCGAAACGCGCTACGAGGGTTGTGCTGGAAACCGTGTGGCGAACGTGGTGAGGTAACGGCTCCGCGACAGCGGATCTGGTTAGACTGGCCGACGTCCCAGAGCCTGGGATCGCATTCGAGGTTGAGATGCTGGAAGCAATACGCAGGACGGCCACGTTTCTGCGCGAGAAGCAAATCCTGCACAAACTCGGTGTTCTCATCAGCGTCGCGGTGATCGGCGTGGCGTGCTGGATGCTTTATCACAAGCTCCGTAACGTCGATACCGCGCGGGTCCTGAAGTTCATCGCCGAGACGGAGCCGCGGCTGATCGTGTTGTCGGCCCTGTCGGTGACGGCCGCCTATTTCACGCTCACTTTTTACGACTGGTTTGCCGTACGGCACATCGGCCGCAAGGACGTGCCCTACCGCATCAATGCGCTGGCCGCCTTCACCAGCTACTCCATCGGTCACAATGTCGGCGCCAGCGTCTTCACCGGGGGGGCGGTGCGCTATCGCATCTATTCGGCGTGGAATCTCTCCGCGGTGGATGTCGCCAAGATCGTGTTCCTGGCCGGGCTCACCTTCTGGCTCGGCAATCTCGCGGTGCTCGGCATGGGCGTCGCCTATCACCCCGAGGCGGCCAGTGCGATCAACCGGGTGCCCCCTGCGATCAATCGCGTTCTGGCCTATGCAGTGCTGGCCGGCCTCGCCGGCTATGTCGTCTGGGTGTGGATGAAGCCGCGCAGCGTCGGCCGCGGGCCGTGGTCGGTCATCTTGCCAGGCGGACCGCTGACGCTGTTGCAGATCCTGATCGGTATCGTCGATCTCGGCTTTTGCGCGCTCGCCATGTATATGCTGGTGCCGAACACACCCGGCGTCGATTTCGTTACGGTTGCGGTGGTATTCGTGACGGCGACGCTGCTGGGTTTTGCCAGCCATTCGCCGGGCGGTCTGGGCGTGTTCGACGCTGCGATGCTGGTCGGCCTGGAAATGATGGACCAGGAGCAACTGCTGGCCGGCATGTTGTTGTTTCGGGTCCTTTACTACCTGTCTCCGTTCTTCATTTCAGTCATGCTACTGACGTTTCGCGAGCTTATTGTCGGCGCGCGATCGAAGAAGCTGCAAGCGGTCGCAACACAGGCACAGCCTCATACGGTGCGTCCATTGAACGATCATGGGAGCTCCGGTGCCGGCTAGGCCGGGCGGCTTGCAGCCATTCGAGATCGCGTCGCAAGATGTTGCCAAACAGGTCGCGGGACTAGACGCCAGGAAAGATACCGATCAGATGGCCGTCGAAGCTTCCCCAACGTCGATGTTCGCGCCCTGGCCGGACCGCCTGCGCCATGCCGCGATCATCCTGCTGGTTGCGGGTCTTGCGCTGGTGGCGCTGGTGCTGTTCGGCGAATTGACGCCATTGCGCGCCGTCATCGTCTTCGCCTGTATCGCCGGCGCCGCATTGGTGCCGTGGCGCCTGCACGACAGCGATGCCAAGCGGGATGAGGCGCTCGTCAGTCCGGTCGAACAGCCTGCGGTGCGGAGCATCATCGAGGGCATTCCGGACCCCGCCGTGCTGCTCGATCGCGCTGGTCGCGTGATCCATCTCAATGCCGCTGCTGCACAGCTTGCGCCCGCCCTGCGTAAAGGCGAACTGGCGCAATTCGCGCTGCGCTCGCCCGAGATCATCACGGCCTTGCGCGAGGCGATCGCCAATACCGAACCGCGCCGCACGTCTTACCTCGATCACGTTCCCGTCGATCGCTGGATGGATCTGGTCATTACGCCGATCGCCGTTCCCACAGCCTTCGGCGGCAACGACACCTGTATGCTGATGACGTTCCATGATCAGACCCCGATCCGCCGGGTTGAGGAAATGCGCGCCGATTTCGTCGCCAATGCGAGCCATGAGTTGCGCACGCCGCTGGCGGCGCTGTCAGGCTTCAT
>SDZE01000300.1 GCA_004173095.1 Bradyrhizobiaceae bacterium | reverse complement strand
TGCTCCATCACCAGGATGCGGTCGCAGGACAGCACGGTGGCGAGGCGATGCGCGATCACCAGCGTGGTGCGGTGCTTCATCAGTTCTTCCAGCGCGGTCTGCACCAATGTCTCGGATTCGGCGTCCAGCGCCGAGGTTGCTTCATCGAGCAGCAGCAGCGGAGCGTCGCGCAGGATGGCACGGGCGATAGCGATGCGCTGGCGCTGGCCGCCCGACAATGTCACGCCGCGTTCGCCAAGCGCCGCATCGAAGCCGCCCGGCAGGCGGCGGATGAATTCGGTGGCATGGGCGAGATCGGCGGCGCGCTCGACATCGGCATCGGTCGCATCGGGACGACCGAAGCGGATATTCTCGCGGGCGGTGGCGGCGAACACGACGGGATCCTGCGGCACCAGCGCGATGCGGGCGCGAACCTGCTGCGGATCGGCCTCGCGGATCGGCACGCCATCGACGCGGATCGCACCGCTTTTCGGATCGTAGAAGCGCAGCAGCAGATGAAACAGCGTGCTCTTGCCGGCGCCCGACGGGCCGACGATGGCGACTTTCTCGCCCGCCTTCACCGCCAGCGAAACGCCGTCGGCAGAGAGAATGCCGGGCCGGGTCGGATAGGCAAATGACACGTCATCGAACACCACGTCGCCGCGCGCGGGCGTCGGCAAGGCGCGCGGCTTCGCCGGCACGGCCACATCCGACTTGACGTGCAGGATCTCGAACAGCCGCTCGGCGGCGCCGGAAGCTGATGAGATCTCGCCCCAGACTTCGCTGAGCTGGCCGAGACTGGACGCTGCGAACGCCGCATAGAGCACGAACTGGCCGAGACGGCCGGGTGTCATCTCTCCGAGCGAAACGTCGTGCGAGCCGACCCAGAGAATGCCGACCACGCTGGAAAAGACGATGAAGATGATGATGGCGGTGAGCACAGCGCGGGCACGAGTCGCCCCGCGCGCGGCCTCATAGGCCTGCTCGACCTCCGCACCGAAGCGCGCATTGGCGAACGGCTCGTTGGTGTAAGCCTGCACGGTCCGCATCGCGCCGACCAGCTCGCTGGCATAGGCCGAGGCGTTGGCCAGCGTGTCCTGCGCCTTGCGCGACAGCCGGCGCACCCAGCGCCCGAACGCCACCAGTGGAATCACAATCAGCGGAATCGCCGCCAGTACGAAGCCCGACAGCTTCGGACTTGATACCACCATCATCGCCGAAGCGCCGAGAAACAACACGACATTGCGCAGCGCGATGGAAACCGAGGCGCCGACGGCGGACTTGATCTGCGTGGTATCAGCAGTCAGGCGCGACACCAGTTCGCCCGAGCGCGAGGTATCGAAGAAGGATGGTGACAGCGCGGTGAGATGGGCGAACACGTCGCGGCGGATATCGGCGACGATGCGCTCGCCGATGGTCATCACGAGGTAGTAACGCGCAGCACTGGCTGCCGCGAGCACCACCACCACCGCGATCATCACGCTGAAATAGCTGTTGATCATGGCGATGCCTTCGGGGCTGAAGCCGAAGTCGATCATGCGGCGCGCGGCGATCGGGACGATCAGCGTGGTGACGGCGGCGACCAGCAGGGATACCAACGCGATCAGCGCACGGCCGCGATAGCGCGCCACATAGGGCGCAAGCGCCAGCAGCGGGCGCAGCTTGGCGCGGTTGGCCACCGGGGGCGCGATGACGGCATCGGCCAGGGTCGGCTCTTCCAGAATGGGCTCCGGCGCCGGAACCGGCTGGACCTGTTTCTGCGCGTCACGGGACGGATCGAGCCGTTCGACTGCACTCATGTTTATAACCATTCTTGTCTTTGCGGCCTCAGATAGGCCGATGCGGGCCGGCTGGCAAATGACATAGGTCAACGGAGATGAATCGGTGGCGCCGGTTACCGACAGAGGTCAGCGCCTGCGCATCAATTGCGACAAGTCCTTGTCGGATGGACCTTGCTGCGATATAGACGCGTCAAATCCGCCACCGACAACCCGAGATTCAGGCGCGTCCGCGCCGAAGGAACCGTCATGAAAGCCGAAATTCACCCGGATTATCATAACATTACCGTCGTTATGACTGACGGTACCGAGTACCAGACCCGTTCGACCTGGGGCAAGGAAGGCGACAAGCTGAACCTCGACATCGACCCGCGCTCGCATCCGGCATGGACCGGCGGCAGCACGCAGCTGCTCGATCGCGGCGGCCGTGTGTCGCGCTTCCAGAAGAAATTCTCGGGATTCCTCAAGAAGGATTGATCCTTCGGCTCTTCCCGACATTCTCGGACAACGCCCCGCTTCGTACGGGGCGTTTTTCGTTTGGCGCATCAAGCGACAGGCGCCACCGGCCGCCTTGGCGCGAACAGCCGCATCAGCGCCCTGCGGCCGGGCATCTCGACCAGCCGGTAGCTGACTTCCGCCAGCGCCCAGATGGTGGCAAAGGCGATCAGCGAGAAAGCGATATAGTTGCCGTCGGTCTGGCCGAAATGCCGCCAGCTCCGGATCGTGAAGCTTACGAACAGCGGATGGATCAGATAGATCGAATACGAAATGATCCCGAGCCGATAGACGAGCCGGTTGCCGAACAGCAATTGCGCCATCCGCCCGTCGCGCGACAGGACCGCCACCAGCGGAATGTACAAAAGATACATCAAACGATCTGAGGCATCGGCGATGCCGACCGCGACGATCGCGAGCGGGATCGCGATGACGAGGATATCCTGCATCGTGGCCGACAGGCGATCGACGATGTCGCCGAACCGGAAGATCGCCAGGCCGAGCGCGAAGCCGCAGACGGCGCGCAGCATCGGATACAGTGAATTGCCGTTGACCACATCGAGCGGTCCGCCCGAACCGCGGCCGGTGATGCTGACGGCGTAGATGCCGACGAGTGCGGCAACGACCGCGAGCAGCGCGATCCATCGCTGCCGGCTCTGCGTCCACGGCATCAGCAACGGCAGCAGCAGATAGGAGCCCATTTCCGCGCTCGCCGCCCAGGCAACGCCGATGATCGGGAAGATATAGAGACCCCAGCCGGACAGCATGAACAGATTGCCGAACCAGTCCCAGCCCGAATACATCTCCAGTTTCTCGCCGGAGAGACCGGCGGCGATCTTGGCCACGTAGAACAGACCGATGACGAAATAGGCCGGATAGAGCCGGGCTATGCGCTTCAGCATGAAGTTTGCGAACACCTTGCCGGTGAGGTGCTGGAACGTCTCGCGATAGTTCAGCGCCATCACATATCCGGACAGCATGAAGAACATATCCACCAGCAGATAGCCGTAGGGAATGCGGAAGAACGAGCCGGTGCCGCCGGTGGCGAGTTGCACGTCACCGAAATGATACACAACGATGACCGCAGCTGCGACGCCGCGCACACCGGTCAATGCCCTGATTTCCTCAGCCATGAAAAAAGCCCCTGCTCTGCAGGCTCATGTCTAGCGCATGAGCGGCAGGCGGGGGCTAAAAATTGCAGATCTGAAATCTCGCAGCTGCAAGCTCGCGCGTTCAGCGCTCGAACGCCGCGCGCAGACGATTGAGCTGCGGCATCAGCGGATTGCCGATGGTCGCCTGCTCGGCCACCGCGTGGATGTTGGTATCGAGGCGGCGCACCTTCGCCTGCAGGATCATCGAACGTGAGATCAGCTCCTGCAATTGCGCAGGCAGCTTCACCAGCATGTCTTCCGGGCTCGGCTCGGCAGCGCTGAGCTTGACCTTGGTCTTTTCGCGGTTGGCCTGCGACAGCGTCATTTCGCCTTCCTTCACCGCACGATGCAGCAACAACCATGAGGCGAGCTGCATCAGGCGGGTGGTGAGGCGCATGCTTTCGGTCGCATAAGTCAGGCTGACGGAGCGGTCGAGCGCCTTGGCTTCGGTACGGCCGATGCCGTCGAGATAGGCTGCGGTCTCTTCCACGAGGTCCATCCCTTCGCGAAACAGCGCACCGAACGCAGCAGAGTTGGTGAGCCGCTCGCTGAACTGGACGAGGGCTGGTTCGCTCGATCGAGGATCCGTCATGTTTAACGCCTCACGCAAATGACCTGAACCGACTCTCCGGGAGACGGTCTTATAATGAACAAATCATTGCGCGCGGGACGCCGAGAGTCCAGCCGACCAAAAATTAAAGAAAGGTTTATGGTTTAAATCGCAGAGCGCGCGACGCCAAAAAAAGAGCCGCCGTTGCCGGCGGCTTTGAAGTTGATAACAGGGAGGCGTCAAACAGAGTGGACAGGAGCCACTCGGTGTCCAAACAAGGACAATTTGAGTAATAAGCGAGAAAGCTTAATTGCGCGTAAATCCGCAGGGATTTGGTAGCTTTGGCGGCGTGGCAGCATGTATCGAAATGGGACACACGCGGTGTGTAATAACCGATATGAGATGAGACGCGCGCGTGCCGTCGTCATCATGGTTGATCAGCCTGCTGAGTAGACACCGAAGCGTGCAGGAGTACTGGATCGCCCCGTCGAGCCGCTCGACGGCTGGCAAGAGGCGAACCACACTGCGTCACATGCGTGTCACGCCTTGAAGAACCGATCTGCTGCATCGCGGGTGGCGCGTTTCAGGTTCATGCTCGATTGCAGACGGACGATCTCGCCGTTCAACAGCTCGATCCGCGCGGCCAATTCTTCCACAGACAATTGCGAGAGGTCCTGTCCGATCTCGTGACCGACCTGCTTGCCCGGCCGTTCGTCATCATGGATCGCCATTGTCATCTCCCGATCTCGAAGCTCGCAATCACGCGCGCACTGGCGGTTGCCAGCGCCCCTCAGGCTCACTAATCAATGGGGGCACCTCATCTCGCTGCAAGGACAAATCATGGAAAAGCTGCCCGCGCAAATGACCGTCGTCGCCATCAGCAAGCCGGGCGGCCCTGAAGTCCTGATCCCCGAAACGCGCGACGTGCCGAAGCCGGGCCCCGGCGAAATTCTGGTGAAGGTTGCCGCTGCCGGCGTCAACCGGCCGGACGTGGCGCAGCGCTCGGGCAGCTATCCGCCACCGCCCGGCGCCAGCGACCTGCCCGGCCTCGAAATCGCGGGTGAGGTGGTCGCGCTCGGCGAAGGAGCGACCAAGCACAAGCTCGGCGACAAGGTGATGTCGCTGGTCGCCGGCGGCGGCTACGCGCAATATTGCATCGCGCAGGACGCCCAGGCGATGCCGGTGCCGTCGGGTTTCTCGATGCTCGAAGCGGGCGCCACGGCCGAGACGCTGATGACCGTGTGGCACAACGTGTTCGAACGCGGCGCCTTGCAGGCCGGCGAGACGCTGCTGCTGCATGGCGGCTCGTCAGGCATTGGCACCATGGCGATCCAGCTGGCCAAGGCGTTCGGGGCCAAGGTGATCGTCACCGTCGGTTCGCAGGACAAAGCTGACGCCTGCCTGAAACTCGGCGCCGATCATGCCATCAACTACAAGTCCGAGGATTTCGTCGAGCGGGTCAAAGAGATTACCAAGACTGGCCCGGAGCTGATTCTGGACATGGTCGGCGGCGACTATGTGGACAAGAACCTCGACTGCGCCGCCGTCGAAGGGCGGATCGTTCAAATCGCCGTGCTCAACGGCCCCAAAGCCACCATCAATGCGGCCAAGATCATGGTGAAGCGGCTGCATTATACCGGCTCGACGCTGCGCCCGCGCACCAATGAAGCCAAGGCTGCGATGGTCGCCAATATCGAGGCCAAGGTGTTGCCGCTGCTCAATGCCGGCAAGGTCAAGCCTTTGATGGACAGCACCTTCCCGCTCGCGAAAGCCAGCGACGCCCATCAGCGGATGGAAACGAGTGCACATATTGGCAAAATTGTGTTGGAGGTTTAGCGCGGGACACCTGCGTTAAACCCTTTGATTTGTTGTGCTTTCGTGCCATTTATCGAGCCTTCGATAATCGACCCGCAGATGGTTAGGCCTTTGGGCTTCGGCGAGGTCCACGGATTGGTGATCGCGGAACATGACTTTGCGTTTGATCAGGTGGCTGGCGCCGTTGGCGCTCAGCCTCATGATGATTGCTGGCGCGGGTCCGGCACGCGCCGTTGATGCCGTCAGTGTCCGCGGCGACGCGCCTGCGATCGATCTCACCGGCATTCTCGAATTCCAGCACAGCGAGACCGAACGCATTCAGGTCTCCACTGCGCCCGGCACCGATGGAATCGTTCGCCGCATCGAGGTGCGCGGCCGTGAAGGCGGCCAGCACTGGGTGGTGTTCGCGCTGGCCAACAACACCGACGATCAGCTCGATCGCCTGATCGTCGCGCCGCATTATCGCATGGTGAATTCGGGGCTGCTGTGGCCCGACCTCGGCCTCTCGCGCATCGCAACGATCACGCCATCGACGGGCGATCGTCCGGAGCGTCAGGACAGTGCCACGGCCGACGTCTTCCGTGTCACGCTCGATCCCGGCGCCGTCATCACCTTTGTCGCCGAACTGCGCACCGACAAGCTGCCGCAGCTCTATCTGTGGGATCCCGAAGCCTACAAGGACAAGGTCAATTCCTTCACGCTGTACCAGGGCATCGTCATCGGCATTTCGGGCCTGCTGGCGCTGGTGCTGACGATTCTGTTCGTGGTGAAGGGCAGCATGATGTTCCCAGCCGCGGCCGCGCTGGCCTGGGCCGTGCTGGTCTATATCGGCGTCGATTTCGGCTTCTGGGGCAAGGTGCTCGACATGTCGTCGGGCGCCGAGCGCGTCTGGCGCGCCTCGGGCGAAGCGATATTGGCGGCGACGCTGCTGGTGTTCCTGTTCGCCTATCTCAATCTCAATCGATGGCATGTGCGCTACTCGCACATCACGGCGGCATGGCTGGTGTTCCTCGGCTCGCTGGTCGGTCTGGCGCTGTTCGATCCCGCGGTCGCCTCAGGCATTGCCCGCATCTCGCTGGTGCTGATCGCCTTCGCCGGCTTCGGATTGATCCTGTATCTCTCGACCCACGGTTTCGATCGCGCGGTGCTGCTGATCCCGACCTGGTTCCTGCTGGTGGTCTGGGTGGTCGCATCGGGCATGGCCGTCGGCGGCGCCGTCACCAACGACATCGTCGGCCCGGCGCTGCTCGGCGGCCTCGTGCTGATCGTGATGCTGATCGGCTTCACGGTGATGCAGCACGCATTTGCCGGCGGCGGTGCCACCAGCGGCATCGTGTCCGACGTCGAGCGCCGTGCCTTGGCGCTGACCGGTTCGGGCGACCTGATCTGGGACTGGGACGTGTCTGCCGACAAGGTCTTCACCAGCGCCGAAACCGAAGCACTGCTCGGCCTTAAACGCGGCACGCTGGAAGGCCCGGCCTCCGACTGGCTCGAAATCCTGCACCCGCTGGATCAGGACCGTTTCCGTGCCGCGCTCGACAGCGTCCTCGACCAGCGCCGCGGCCGCCTGGTGCAGGACTTCCGCCTGCGCACGCCGGACGGCCATTTCATGTGGTTCGCATTGAAGGCGCGGCCGGTGGTCGGCTCCGACGGCGAAGTGACCCGGGTGGTCGGCACGTTGACGGACGTGACCGAGAGCAAGAACGCCGAAGAGCGCCTGCTGCATGACAGCGTGCACGACAATCTCACCGGCCTGCCCAACCGCAAACTGTTCATCGACCGCCTGAATGCGCTGGCCAATTTCTCCAAGTCGATGCCCAACCTGCGCCCGACGATCATGGTGATCGATCTCGATCGCTTCAAACAGGTGAATGACAGCGTCGGCATTGCCGTCGGCGATTCCATCCTGCTGACGCTGGCGCGGCGCCTGACCCGCATCCTCAAGCCGCAGGACACGCTGGCGCGTATCGCCGGCGACCAGTTCGGCCTGATCCTGATGTCCGAGCAGGACTCGGCCAAGATCACCGCTTTCGCCGACACGATCCGCAAGACGATCCGCGCACCGATCGCCTTCAACGACCGCGAAATCTTCCTGACCGCATCCATCGGTCTCGCGCTGACCGATCCGGCGACGACGATCACCGACGAGCTGATCAAGGACGCCGAGCTTGCGATGTATCACTCCAAGCGCATCGGCGGCGATCGCATCGACGTCTACAAGCCAGCGATGCGCGCCCGCAAGACGGACCGCCTGACGCTGGAATCCGAACTGCGCCGCGCCATCGAACGGCAGGAAATCACCATCCTGTACCAGCCGATCGTGCGCCTCGAAGACCGCTCCATCGCAGGGTTCGAAGCACTGGCGCGCTGGGATCACCCCAAGCTCGGCCGCATGTCACCGGTCGAGTTCATCGCCATTGCCGAAGAGATCGGGCTGATCATCGATCTCGGCATGTTCGTGCTCGATCAGACCGCGCGCCAACTCGCGATCTGGCAGCGCGCGATGCGCGCCCGCGAGCCGATTTTTGCCAGCGTCAATGTCTCGTCGCGACAGTTGCTGCGCCATGATCTGCTGCATGACATCCGCACCGTGCTGTCGCGCTCCTCGGTCGCCCGCGGCACGCTGAAGCTCGAACTCACGGAATCTCTGGTGATGGAGAATCCGGAGCACGCCGCCCAGATGCTGCACCGGATCCGCGAACTTGGCACCGGCCTGTCGCTCGACGACTTCGGCACCGGCCATTCCTCGCTGTCCTATCTGCAGCGCTTTCCGTTCGACACGCTCAAGATCGATCAGTCGTTCGTCCGCACCAACGGCCGCGGCTCGCGTCCGGTGATCCTGAAGTCGATCATCGCCATGGCCCACGACCTCGGCATGCATGTGGTCGCTGAAGGCGTCGAGACGGATTCGGATGCGGTGGAGCTGTATCAGCTCGGCTGCGAATATGCCCAAGGCTTCGCGTTCGGTGAACCCATGGACGCCGATGCGGCGATGCGCCTCTTGACCGACGAGCGGCTGGAAGCGGCGAGCTGAGTTAGCACGCGTGGACATGGCGCGTGCGTCGAAGCGACGCCCGCGCTGATGTCAGGCATGGCCGGCTTCGGCGGACAGGGTGCCCGGTGCGACACCGATCTTCTGCAGCGCCCGGGTGTATTTTTCGTCGATGTCGGAGCCGAAGATCAGGTCTTCGTCGGCAGCGCAATGCAGCCAGCCGTTACCCTGGATTTCGTCCTCCAGTTGACCCGGCGCCCAGCCCGCATAGCCCAGCGCCAGGATGGCATGTTTCGGGCCGCCGCCATTGGCGATGGCACGCAGGATATCCACGGTGGCCGTCAGGCAAATGCCATCATCGATCGGCAGTGTGGCATCGTCGATGAAGAAGTCGCTGGAATGCAGCACGAACCCGCGCCCGGTTTCGACCGGCCCGCCCTTCAGGACCTTCATGGTTTCGGCGCTTTCGGGGAGCTTGATATTATCGGATTCGTCGATGATATCGAGTTGCGCCAACAGTTCAGGAAAATCGATGCTGCCGGCCCGCCGATTGACGATAATGCCCATCGCGCCTTCGGACGAATGCGCACAGACATAAATCACCGAGCGGGCAAAGCGCTCGTCGTCCATCACCGGCATGGCGATGAGAAGCTGGCCGTCGAGATAGCTACCGGACGAATCTACGGCGCCGGTCCTGGACGAACGTGCATCCGACGCGGTGGTTCGGCTTCGCTTGCGAGTGGGTTCCATCAGCAAGGCGCTCTCATGTTATGCGTTCATCCTGATATCGAGCCCATCCGCTGTCAATCGGCGTTGGCGACCTCCGGGGAACGGCTTCACGAGCAGTTCAATAGCTTAAGTTGGGCTTGAAGTTATGACAGGCTATCGCTGTAAGGACGTCTGATGATCGTTTCGGTTCCGCACCACATTGTCGCTGCCTGCACTGCCGGGCTTCTGCTGGCGTCTGCAGCGCGAGCGGAAGATGCATCGCCGTGGCAGGCTGACAGTCATTCTCAGATCAGGCTTGTGGCGGGATCCCGGACCGGCGCGGTGGTGCTCGGTGGCATTGCCATCCAGCTGCAACCGGGCTGGCATACCTACTGGCGCAACCCCGGTGACTCCGGCGTGCCGCCGCGTTTCGATTTCTCGAAATCGGATAATCTCGACAGCGTCACCATTCTCTGGCCGGCGCCGATGAAGTTCGACGACGGTGCCGGCGGTGCGTCGCTGGGCTATGAGAAGCAGGTACTGTTGCCCATGCGCGTGGTGGCCAGGGACCCGGGCAAGCCGGTGGTGGTGCGGGCGGCGATCTCTTACGCGGTGTGCGAGAAAATCTGCATTCCGGTCGAGGCTCACGCCGAACTCGCCTTCAACAGCGTCGCTTCGACCGAGGATGGCGCGTTGACCGCCGCGCTCGACACCGTCCCGAAGCCTGCCAATCTCGGCGATGGTCCGCTGGCGGTGCGCGAGGTGAAGCGCGACGGTAAAAACGTCTCGGTGCAGGTGACGGCGCCTGAAGGCCAAACACCCAATCTCTATGTCGAGGGACCGACTGCGGATTGGGCGCTGCCGATCCCGACGCTCGACAAAGCCAGTCCTCCGGGGACGAAGCGCTTCAATTTCGAGCTCGATGGCCTGCCCACCGGCGCCACCGCGGATGGCGCGACGATCAAGCTGACGCTGGTGGGGCCCGACAAGGCCTATGAGTACAACGTGAAACTGCCCTGACCGGCCGCGCCCACTATCTGCCGCGTCGTCGCCCAACCCCACATTAACGACTATCTGCTAACCGAGGCTCTCGCCGCGTTTCCGCGGCTGTGGAGCCCGTCGTGGCCGTGATGGATGCTGACCCCGCCCGATCGACGCCCCCGGCTGGCCTCCGGGCACGATTGCACGGCCTGTTCTTCGCCACCGGCGAAGCTTCGCTGACACGCCGGCTGGCCGGCACCATCTTTCTGATTCGCGTCATCTCCGCCGGCCTCGCTTATGCCTCGCAGATCCTGCTGGCACGCTGGATGGGCTCGGGCGATTACGGCGTTTATGTCTATGTCTGGACCTGGGTGCTGCTGCTCGGCTCCATGCTCGATCTCGGCATCGCCGCCTCGGCGCAGAAGATCATTCCGGAATATCGCCTGAGCGGCGAACACGCGCTGCTGCGCGGCTTCCTGTCCGGCAGCCGCTGGATGACGGGCATCATCTCCAGCCTGGTCGCGCTGCTGCTGGCCGGCCTCGTGAAACTGCTGTCGCCATGGATCGACGCCAACACCATCGTGCCACTCTACCTCGGCTGCCTGACACTGCCGGCCTTCGTCGTCGCCAACACGCAGGATGGGATCGCGCGCTCGCACGACTGGATGCGGCTCGGCCTGATGCCGCAATTCATCGTGCGGCAGAGCCTGATCATCGGCTTCACAGCAGGCGCATTCGCGCTCGGCCTGCAAATGGGCGCGGTGGTCGCCATGGCAGCCAGTGCGGCCGCCGTATGGTTGGCCATGATCGGCCAGATGATCGTCTTGAACCGCCGGCTCGGCGCCCATGTCGAAGCGGGCGCCAAGGCGCACGACTACCGCGGCTGGCTGAAAATCTCGCTGCCGATCCTCTTGGTCGAGAGCTTCTATCTGCTGTTGTCCTACACCGACGTGCTGGTGCTCGAGCGCTTCGTGTCGTCGGAAGAAGTCGGCGTCTACTTCGCCGTGGTGAAGACGCTCGCGCTGGTCTCGTTCATCCATTATGCGATGTCGGCCACCACGGCCCACCGTTTCACTGAGTATCATGCGACGGGCGACAAGGAGCGTCTCGCGGCCTACGTCATGCACGCGATCAAATGGACGTTCTGGCCGTCGCTCGCGGCCACCGTCGTTCTGCTCGCGCTCGGCAAGCCCTTGCTGTGGCTGTTCGGCCCGCAATTCACTGCCGGATACGACATCATGTTCATCGCCGCCATCGGCCTCGTGGTGCGCGCTGCGATCGGACCAATGGAGCGCTTGCTCAACATGCTCGGCCATCAGAACGCGTGCGCGCTCGCCTACGCGTCGGCCTTCGTGCTGAACCTGATCCTGTGCCTCATCCTGATCCCGCATTTCGGCGGCCATGGCGCCGCGGCCGCGACATCGATTGCGCTGACATTCGAGACGGTCTTGCTGTTCTGGATCGTGCGCCGCAGGCTGGGACTGCACGTGCTGGCATTCGGGAAACGGAACTGAAGCCACTCGCAGGCCTGCCCGCTTCATGGTATCATTTCGAAATGACAGCCTCTGACCTCAAATTTTTGCTTGAGCGCGCGGAAAACTGGCCGGAAACGGCGCAGGCCGAGCTGGTGGCTGTGGCAAAAGAAATAGAGCAAGAGCTGGGCGCGCATACATACGAAGCGTCGGACGACGAGCTACAGACCATCGACGAAGCCGTCGCCTCGCTCGACGCCGGCGAATTTGCGACGAAAGCTGAAGTGGAAGCCGTTTTCGCCAAATTCCGCCGATGAGACTGATCTACTCGCGGCGTGCGCTGGCGGATCTCGATCGGATCGCCACGTATTACGCATCGGCGGCAAGTCCGTCAGTCGCACGATCTATCGGGAAACGTATCGAGAGCGTCGTCGATCAAATATGCCGAACGCCGCATGCGGCACCAACGTTGTCAAAGCGATCTGGAGTTCGCGTCATGGCGGTGGTCCGCTATCCGTTCCGAATTTTCTATCGTGTGCAGCCCGAATGCGTGGAAATCGTTCACATTCGACACACATCACGTCGACCGCTGGCTAGCACTTGACCTCTCCCGTGCGGGGAGAGGTTAAGCACACTGCGTCGCTGCTCGCTTATGCCGCCGTCCAGCCGCCATCGATCGACAGGTTCGTCCCCGTGATCTGCGCAGCCTCATCGCCGCACAGGAACAACGCCAAAGCTGCGACCTGCTCGGACGTCACGAATTCCTTGGTGGGCTGCGCCTGCAGCAGCACGTCGTTGATGACCTGCTCCTTGGTCAGTCCGCGCGCCTTCATCGTATCAGGGATCTGCTTCTCGACCAGCGGCGTCCAGACATAGCCGGGCGAGATGCAGTTGCAGGTGATCTTGTGGGTCGCGACTTCAAGGGCGACGGTCTTGGTCAGGCCGGCGATACCGTGCTTGGCCGAGACATAGGCCGACTTGAACGGCGAGGCGACCAGCGAATGCGCCGATGCCGTGTTGATGATACGACCCCAGCCGCGCTTCTTCATGCCGGGCACCACGGCGCGGATGCCATGGAAGGCCGAGGATAGATTGATCGCGATGATCGCATCCCATTTCTCGATCGGGAATTCCTCGATCGGCGCGACGAACTGAATGCCGGCATTGTTGACGAGGATATCCACCGAGCCGAACGTCGTCTCGCCGAGCGCGATCATCTCGGCGATCTCGGCCGGCTTGGTCATATCGGCCGCCGAATGGATCGCCTTGACCTTGTAATCGCTCTCGATGGCCGTGCGCTCCTTCTCGATATCGGCCGGCGCGCCCATGCCGTTGAGCACGATATTGGCACCGGCGCTGGCGAAAGCGCGCGCATAAGCGAGGCCGATGCCGCTGGTCGATCCGGTGACGACGGCGGTCTTGCCGGTGAGATTGGTCATGCAGAACGTCTCCTGTGAATGATTGGCTGATTAGTCGGCTTGATCGCCGGTGAGATCGTAGGTGACCATCGACTGGTCCGATGGCGGGCGCGCGAACCACTCCTTGTGGCGCATCGACAGGAAGACGTCGCGCTCACCCGCGCTCCAGTGCTCGACCATGCCGAGGCGCGAGAAATTGTAGTCCTTCGACGACGATTCATGCGTCTTGCTGCGATAAATCAGATGCACCACGGTGACGGTATTCTCCTGCGCCGCTTCGCACAGCGCCGCCACTGCCGCATCATGTTTGAGATCGTCGGGAAGCTTATCGACCAGTTCGCGCAAGGCCTTGCGGATATTGTGGATCTTCTTGTTCTTGTCGGTGGTCATGCGGGTCCGGCTGGAAAACCGGATGTCCTTCTCGCGTTCTTGCGCTTCCAGCATCGATTGCGGCAGCGCTCCGCGGGCGCTGAACAGATCGACCTGGAAAATCAGCAGATCGTCGGAGACGTCCTCGAGCACGAAGTCCAGCGGCGTATTGGAGGCGATGCCGCCGTCCCAGAAAAATTCACCCTCGATCTCGACGGCCGGAAAGCCCGGCGGCAGGGCACCCGACGCCATGATGTGCTCCGGGCCGATTTTCTTGCCGAGCTTGCGGAAAGTCTCGTTGTCGAAATAGGTGAAGTTGCCGGTGGTGACGCTGACGGCACCGACGCTGAGCCGCGTCTTGCAATCATTGATGCGGTCGAAATCAACCAGCCGCTCGAGCGTCGCCTTCAATGGAGCGGTGTCGTAGAAGCTCTGCGACTGCGGACTGCCGGGCGGCCAGAACGGCGCCGGCGGGAACCGCGGGGTGAAGAAGCCGGGCACGCCGAAAGCCGCGATCATCGCGGCGCTGCTTTCATTGAAGAGCGAGCGCGCTTTGTCGTCCTGGATCGCCGGGCTCCAGGGCACCGGCGATGACGCCATCTCCCAGAATTCCTTCAGCCGTTCGATCCGCGCATGACGTTCGTTGCCGGCGATGATCGCGGCATTGATGGCGCCGATCGAAATGCCGGCGACCCATTCGGGCTCGAAATCATGATGGCAGAGCGCCTGATAGGCGCCGGCCTGATAGGAGCCGAGCGCGCCGCCGCCTTGCAGCACCAGAACGCGTCTCGCCTGTGTCGGCATGGACCCAATATGATCGGAGGACGGAGCGGTCATATCCATGAAGGTGCCCGTGGTCGCGATGGGGAACCGCACCAAAGCGCTCCCCGCCGGCCGCGTCAATGCGGATGCTGCAAAGCAGCATCACAAAGGCTTCAGCTCAGCGCGGCTTGTCGGTCTCGGCCAGGATCATGGTCCAGAACACCTTGTATTTGGTGTTCGGCGCATAGATCGCGGCGATCCCCAGCTTGGAGACGCCGGATTTCAGCATATTGGCCCGGTGCGGCGGCGAATCGCGCCAGCCCGAAAAGGCTTCGGCAAGCGTGTGATAGCCGGCCGATACGTTCTCGACCGCCACCGTCGCGGGATAGCCGCCCGCATTCAGGCGCTTGGCAAGCGGGGCTTTCACGTCGTGATCGAGCTTGTTCTTCTTCGCCATGGCGGTGGACTGATCCTCCGCCAGGGCCATCAGAGCCGGGTCAACCACGACCGGCCCCAGGCCGTTGTTCTGACGATACAACGAGATCATGGACGCTGCGGCCTGCGGATCGAGCTTGGCGCCGCCATTGGCCATGCTGAGATACATGGTCGGCTGATCCGGAACCGTGTCCACGGTGGTACCGCAGCCCGTCAGCAGCAACATTCCAAGACTGGCCAACGCCACCCGCTTCATCAGTCATTCCCCAAAATTGAGCGGGTGTTGTTGCACACCAACCGTGGCTGAATGGTGAACGACGGGAGTTCCTTCCGCCCGCTTGCAGAGCGAGATCAAGACGCAGCGAAAATCCGGTAGCGTCGCGGCTGCAGGCTGACGGCGTCGCCAGTGGTCAGCGGGCGATCGCGCGGCGCATCGATCTCGACCAGCGTATCATTGCCGTTCAACGCGATATCCGCGCGCTGGATCGGGCCGAAGGTGCGCACACGCCGCACGGTGCCTTCAAGGGAGCCCTCGCCCACGGCACCGATCTGCATATCGTGACGGCGCACGAACAGGTTGGACGGGCCGACGGCACCGCCTGCTTCGACATTGAGGAGCTTGTGGCCCAGCTTCACCTGCCCGCCTTGCACATCGACCGGCAGCACGATGGATTCGCCGATGAAGCCATGCACGAAGGCCGAGGCCGGATTGTCGTAGACGTCGCCGGGGGTGCCGATCTGTTCGATCTTGCCCTTGTCCATCACCACCACGCGGTTGGCGACTTCGAGCGCCTCTTCCTGATCATGCGTCACGAAAATCGAGGTGACGTGGATTTCCTCGTGCAAGGTGCGCAGCCACTGGCGCAGTTCCTTACGGACCTTGGCGTCGAGCGCACCGAACGGCTCGTCGAGCAACAGGATGCGCGGCTCGATGGCCAGCGCGCGCGCGAGCGCGATGCGCTGGCGCTGGCCGCCGGACAACTGGCTGGGATAGCGATCGGCCAGCCAGTCCAGCTGAACGAGATCGAGCAACTCCTTCACGCGCGCGCGGATCTGCGTCTCGGTCTTGCGGATCTTGCGCGGCTGCACGCGCAGGCCGAATGCGACGTTCTCGAACACGCTCATATGGCGGAACAGAGCGTAATGCTGAAACACGAAGCCGACATTGCGCTCGCCGGCACCGCGCGCCAGAGCATCCTGACCGTCGAACTTGACTTCACCGGCGTCCGGCCAATCCAGGCCGGCGATGATGCGCAGCAAGGTGGTTTTGCCTGAGCCGCTGGGCCCCAGCAACGCCAGCAATTCGCCGTCCGCGACTTTCAGATCGACGCCATCGAGTGCTGCAAAACTGCCGAATTTCTTGACAATATTTTTGACTTCAATCGCCACGGGTCGGATGTCCCTCGTCAGTGTATTTTCGGATCCAGGTGCCGCTCGAGGATCGCCTTCGCGGCCAGCGTGATCAGTGCCAGCATGGCGAGCAGCGATGCGACTGCAAACGCCGCCATGAACTGATACTCGTTATAGAGGATTTCCACCAGCAACGGCATGGTGTTGGTCTCGCCGCGGATATGGCCTGAAACCACGGCCACCGCGCCGAATTCGCCCATCGCACGCGCGTTGCACAACAGGACGCCGTACAGTACGCCCCATTTGATATTGGGCAGTGTCACGCGGAAAAACGTGGCCAGGCCGGAGGCGCCGAGGGAGATCGCCGCTTCTTCCTCCGAGGTGCCTTGCTCCTGCATCAGCGGGATCAGCGCACGGACGACGAAGGGAAACGTCACGAATGTGGTCGCCAGCACGATGCCCGGCGTCGCGAACAGTATCTGGATGTCGTGGCTCTGCAGCCATGGGCCGAAATAGCCCTGCCCGCCGAACAGCAGCACGAACACCAGACCTGAAATGACCGGGCTTACGGAGAACGGCAGATCGACCAGCGAGATCAGCAGGGTCTTGCCGGGAAATTCGAATTTCGCGATGGCCCAGGCGGCGATCAGACCGAAGA
This sequence comes from Bradyrhizobiaceae bacterium, assembly GCA_004173095.1. Lineage (GTDB taxonomy): Bacteria > Pseudomonadota > Alphaproteobacteria > Rhizobiales > Xanthobacteraceae > Tardiphaga. Next base: position 16,461 of record SDZE01000300.1, on the reverse strand, counting down.
CGAGGTTGAGACCGACGGAGATCGCGGCGACGAGCAGCGTCAACCGGATCGCGGCCTGCGCCTCCGGATGGATGATGGCGCCGAGGTAAGCTGAAAATCCCCGCGAAAAGGCCTGGCTGAAGACCAGCACCAGTGGCAGCACGATGAGCACGATCAGGAACAGCACCGCCAGTGCGATGATGGTGCGGCGAATCCAGCGCGGCTCGGTCAGCGTCGAGCTGCGTGCAGACCGCAGCGGCGATGATGGGGGCGGTCCCGACATGCGTTATTGCCGAACCATGCGGCTCTGCGACCAGCGCTGAATGCGATTGATGGCAAAGATGACCAGAAACGACGTCAGCAACATCACGACCGCGATCGCTGTGGCATCGGCATAGCGGAATTCGGAGAGACGGATCACAATCAGCAGCGGCGCGATCTCGGAGATATTCGGCAAATTGCCGGCGATGAAGATGACCGACCCGTACTCCCCGACCGCGCGAGCAAAAGCAAGCGCGAAGCCGGTGAGCATCGCCGGCAGCAGGCTCGGCAGGATCACGCGCCACACGGTCTGCCAACGATTGGCGCCGAGGCAGGCTGCGACCTCCTCGATCTCCCTGTCGATGTCCTGCAGCACCGGCTGCACCGTGCGCACCACGAACGGGATGCCGATGAAAACCATGGCGACAAAGATTCCGATCGGCGTGAAGGCGACCTTGATGCCGAGTTCAGCCAATGGCGCGCCTAGCCATCCATTCTGGGCGAACAGCGAGGTCAGCGCCACGCCGGCCACGGCAGTCGGCAGCGCGAAGGGAATATCGACGATGGCATCGAAGATGCGCCGACCGGGAAAGTCATAGCGTGTCAGGGCCCAGACGATGATCATGCCCGCGATCAGGTTGACGATCGCAGCAAGGAAGGCGATGCCGAACGACGTTTTCAACGCGTTCAACGTCCGCCGGCTGGTGATGATGGTCCAGAACTGATCGAACGAGAGCTCGAATGTCTTGAGCACGAGTGCCGCCAGCGGGATCAGCACGATAATCGACAACCATGTGAGCGTCAGGCCCATGGTGAGCCCGAATCCCGGCAGCGTGCGTCGATGTTTGACAGCGCTCACACCGCCCCCTCGCCTGGATACGAACAGATTACATCAGTTCTTATAGATCTGATCGAACACGCCACCTTCGCTGAAATGAGTCTTCTGCGCCTTGGTCCAGCCCCCAAAAACATCATCGATGGTGAACAGCTCCACCTTAGCAAACGAATTCTCATATTTCTTGGCAATTTCCGAATTACGCGGACGGTATGCATTGCGGGCGGCGATTTCCTGCCCGTCGACGGTGTACCAGTATTTGAGATAGGCGTCCGCCGCTGCCCGCGTCCCCTTCTTGTCCACCACCACATCCACCACTGCAATCGGTGGTTCGGCCAGAATCGATTGCGGCGGCGCCACGATCTCGAATTTGTCCTTGCCGAACTCCTTTTGCGCGAGGAAGGCCTCGTTCTCCCAGGCCAGCAGCACGTCGCCAACGCCGCGTTCGACGAATGTGACGGTCGAGCCGCGCGCGCCGGTATCGAGCACCGGCACCTGTTGATAGAGATCGCCGACGAATTGCTTTGCCTTATCCTCGGAGCCGTATTTTTTCAATGCATAGCCCCAGGCCGCCAGATAATTCCAACGCGCACCGCCCGAGGTCTTCGGATTCGGGGTCACCACGCTGACGCCCTTCTTCAGCAGATCGTCCCAATCCTTGATACCCTTGGGGTTTCCCTTGCGGACCAGAAACACGATGGTCGATGTATAGGGCGAGGCATTTTGCGGCAGCTTCGTCTGCCAGTCCTGCGTCAGCAGCTTTTTGCCCGCGATGGCGTCGATGTCATAGGCCAGCGCCAGCGTCACCACATCGGCCTGCAATCCGTCAATGACGGAACGCGCCTGGGAACCCGAGCCGCCATGGGACTGCTTGATCTCGACGCTCTTGCCGGTTTCTTTCTGGTATTGCGCAGCAAACGCCTTGTTGAACTCCGCATAGAGTTCGCGCGTCGGGTCGTATGACACATTGAGCAGCGTGATATCGGCCGCATGGGCCGCGCCTGCGATGAGCGTCGATGCGAGAATGAGAGCCAAACGACGGATCATGATAACCTCCAGCGGCAGATGGCATTAGCGCCATCCGGCAACGCATCGAATCTCCGAAAGATGGACTCCGAAGTCAACGAAACCAGATTTCAATGATCACGACGTGACAGTCACAATCTGCCACGGGAGACCGCTGCGGCGGGTGCGACATTTCCGCTAGGGCGTATGCGATGCAAGCCGCGCCTGCATGCGTCGATGCAGCGCCGTGACGCGGCCATCGCCGGTGGGTTGATAGAACACCGAATAGCGCTTCACTGTTGCAGCGAAGGCATCGGCATCGGCCTCCTTCTTGACATCGAAGGCATCGAAGCCGGCACGCACCATCAGCACGAACTGATCGCGCAACACCTGGCCGGTCGCGCGCAGCTCGCCTTTGTAGCCATAACGCTCACGCAGCAATCGCGCCTGGCTGTAGGCCCGGCCGTCGCGGAATGTCGGGAACACCAAAGCGACCACGGCAAGCTTGCCGAGATACGGCACAAGTTCATCGAGATCGCGGTTGTTCGGCCAAATGACGCCGGTCGGAGCGCGACGATTCACGATCGCGTCGGGATCGGCCATCAAGCGGGCCGCCGACAGGAGTGCCGCGGTGTCGTCGGGAATCGCCGCGTCGTCGGCGACGTGCAGATAGGGATCAGCGGCAATCTCGCCCTTTTTAACGAGTGGCATAGACGCGCTCCTTGAACGGCTCGACGCCGAGGCGTTCGACGGTCTGGTAAAACAATTCGTCCGGCCGCGCACGCAGCGCCAGATAGGATTCGACGATGTCCTCGATCACATTGGCCACGTCATCATAAGGCACGGCCGGCCCGATCAGCGTGCCGACCACCGCGCCCTCATCGGCGCGCCCGCCGATGGTGATCTGGTAGAACTCCTCGTTGTTCTTCTCGACACCGAGAATGCCAATATGGCCGACATGATGATGGCCGCAGGCATTGATGCAGCCGGAAATATTGATGTGCAGCCGGCCGATCATCTCGGCGAGTTCGTGATTGGCGAAACGCCGCGTCAGCTCCTGCGCGATCGGAATCGCGCGCGCATTGGCCAGCGAGCAATAATCGAGGCCGGGGCATGCGATGATGTCGGTGATCAGATTGACGTTCGGCGTTGCCAGGCCGAGTTCGTCGAGCCGCCGCCACAGCGCCGGCAGATCGCGCTTGGCGACGTTCGGCAACGCCAGGTTCTGCTCGTGGCCGACGCGGATCTCGCCGAACGAGTATTTGTCGGCGAGGTCGGCGATCGCATCCATCTGGTCGGCCGTGGCATCGCCGGGCGGGCCGCCGATCGGCTTCAGCGATAGTGTCACGATCGCATAGCCCGGCTTCTGATGGCTCGCGACGGAGTTCTTGAGCCAGCGCTCGAATTGCGGATCGGCCGAGGCCGCCGTCAATTCGTCGGGCATATCCGAGAGCGTCTGGTAGCCGGGATACTGAAAGCGCGAGCGGATATCGGCGACGATCTCGTCGTCGAGTTGCAACGCGCTATCGCGCATCGCCAGCCACTCCTCCTCCACCTCGGCGGAGAATTTCTCGATGCCGAGTTCATGAACGAGGATCTTGATGCGCGCCTTGTAGATATTGTCGCGACGGCCATACTGGTTGTAGACGCGCAGGATCGACTCGACATAGCTGAGGATGTCGCGGCCAGCGACGAACGGCTTGATCATCTTGCCGATGAACGGCGTGCGGCCGAGGCCACCGCCGACCAGCACTTCGAAACCGGTCTCGCCGGCTTCGTTTTTGAGCAGACGCAATCCGATATCGTGCACCTTGATCGCCGCGCGGTCGTGATCCGATGCTGTGATCGCGATCTTGAACTTGCGCGGCAGATAAGTGAATTCGGGATGCATGGTGGAATATTGCCGCAGCAATTCGGCCCAGATCCGTGGGTCCTCCACTTCACCCGGCGCGACGCCGGCCCACTGATCGGTGGTGACGTTGCGCACGCAGTTGCCCGAGGTCTGCATCGCGTGAATGCCGACCGAGGCGAGGTCTTCCAGCGCGTCGGGCAAATCGGCGAGCTTGATCCAGTTGAACTGGATGTTCTGCCGGGTGGTGAAATGGCCGTAACCGCGGTCATAGCGCCGCGCCACATGGGCCATCTTGCGCAATTGCGGTGCCGACAGCGTGCCATAGGGAATGGCGACCCGCAGCATATAGGCATGCAGTTGCAGATAGACGCCATTCATCAGCCGCAGCATCTTGAATTCGTCTTCGGTGAGTTCTCCGGACAGCCGGCGCTTCACCTGATCGCGGAATTCGGAGACGCGCTCGTTGACCAGCGTCCGGTCGATTTCATCATAAGCGTACATGTCGAATCTTTCAGGCCGAGATCGGCAAATCGATGGTGACACCCTGGCGCCTGATCCGCTCGCGCAGATTGCCGGGCTCGATCGCACCATCGTCCTTGACGATGACCGGGGCGATATAGGGACCGATGGCATCGACGTCATCAGCGGAGGATTCGGCGAGCAGCGCGCGCGCCTCGTCTGCGGTGCGCACGATGGCGGCTGCCGTGAGATCATCGGTCCAGCCGCGTTGCGTATCGCGATAGATCACGATGCCGTCCCAGGTCCGGTTGGCCGTCACCACCGAGGGGCCGGTGATCTTGATTTTCTGTTGCAAAGGAGACGTCATTCGGCAGCTACCAACATGTCTGAGACGAGTTTGTCGATGGTCTGGGCGCGCCACGGCGCGGAATGCGCCACGACGTCGCCGACGATGAGAATGGCCGGTCCGCCATCGATGCGTTCGACCAGTGCGGGAAGATCATCGAGCACGCCCACAGCAGCCTGCGCATCAGGCCGGGTGACGCGCGCAAACACACCGACCGGCGTTTGCGGCGAGCGGCCAGCCGCGAGCAGTCCGGCTCGGATCGCCGGCGCGGCCGTCATGCCCATGTAAATGACGACGGTCATCTTCTCGTCGGTGAGGACGTGCCAATCGACCTTGTCGGCGTCCTTCTCTTTGTGCGCCGTCAGAAAAGTGACGCGCAGCGCCTCGCCGCGATAGGTCAGCGGCGTCTCGAACATCGCAGCGGCGCCGAGGCCTGCGGTGATACCCGGCACGATCGAATAAGACACGCCGGCTGCGCGCAGGGCCTCGATCTCTTCACCGCCACGGCCGAAGATGAAGGGATCGCCGCCCTTCAAGCGCACCGCGCGCTGGCCCGCCTGCGCAGCTTCGACCAAAAGTCTGCAGATCGCTTCCTGCCCGATCCCGGGTTGGCCGATACGGCGACCGACCGGCACGCGCGATGCATCGCGGCGGATGCGATCGAGAATCTCCGGCGACACCAATTCGTCGTAGAACACGACATCGGCATCCTGCAGCGCGCGCAGCGCCTTGATGGTGAGAAGATCGGGATCGCCGGGGCCGGCACCGACCAGCGTGACATGCCCCTTCACGGCACCATCCTGCGCGGCGCCGGCAAACGCCCTGAGATCACCGATGTCAGCGATCGCCTGCTCGGCCTCGTGAGCGCGGCCGGCCAGAACCTTGGCGCCGATCTCGCCATCGACGATGCGCTCCCAGAACCGGCGGCGCAGCGGCATCTCGGTGATGCGAGCATTGATGGTCTTGCGCCAGCGGCCAATGAAGGAGGCGAGATCGCCGATCCGCGCCGGCAGCACCGCCTCGATCGCCTCGCGCACACGACGCGCCACCACCGGCGAGGTGCCGCCGGTGCCGATCGCCACGACCACATCGCCGCGATCGACGATGGCCGGAAAGATGAACGTCGAATTGGCGAGGTCGTCCATCACATTGACCGGCAGGCCGATCGCCTTTGTGCGGTCGGCCATCGCCGGGCCGATATCGCCGGCGCCGGCACACATCACGGCGATCACGCCGGACAGGTCGGCGGTGAGCGGATCGCCTTCGGCATGTTCGATGGTGGCAGCGGCGGCCGGATCGAGCCCGGCCGTGCTGCGGTCGCCATCGATCGCGATCCAGCGAATGCGGGCATTGGCGGCCAGCAGCAAGCGCAATTTCGCGCGCACGAGTTCGCCACCGCCGATCAGAAGGATCGGGCCGGCCTGCAAATCGAGAAAGACTGGCAGAAAGCGCATCTGTACTCCGCTCCCCCGAAACTTCAGGGTTGACTGGAATTATTTTCTATATATCTCTCCAACCAGCGAGGTAAAGAGAATATTATTTCTTCTTTTAATCGTTCTAGCCGTAGAATTTTTGACCTCAGGCGATGGGCTTTGGAGATCGTTCTTCTCACCGCCGTTCCGGCTCGGTCGTGATTTGTCACCTGGCATCTCGCTGCGTGGCAAATTCCGGGCCGTTCAGACGAAATGCCGCATCGACCCGTCCACTCAATGACCGCCAACGCAGGGGAACCTCGTGAACCGCTTTCTCACCACTGTCGCCGCCGGCCTTGCCACGCTCGCCGCCGGCATTGCCGCCCCCGCCCAGGCGCAGAACTCGACGACGCTGCTGAACGTTTCGTATGACATCGCACGCGAGCTGTATGTCGAGCTCAATGCCGCCTTCATCAAGCAGTGGAAAGGCAAAACCGGCCAGGACATCACCATCAACCAGTCGCATAACGGCTCGTCGCGGCAGGCGCGCTCGATCCTGGAAGGCTTGGAGGCCGATGTGGTGACCTTCAACCAGGTCACCGACGTGCAGGTGCTGTACGACCGCGGCAAGCTGATCCCGAAGGACTGGGCGACGCGGCTGCCGAACAATTCGTCGCCCTATTACTCGCTACCGGCCTTCCTGGTGCGCGCCGGCAACCCCAAGGGCATCAAGGACTGGGATGATTTGGTGAAGCCCGGCGTGCAGGTGATCTTCCCCAACCCGAAGACCTCCGGCAATGCGCGCTACACGTACCTGGCCGCCTATGCCTTCGCCAAGAACACATACGGCGCCGACAAGGCCGACGACTTCATCAAGAAGCTGTTCGCCAATGTCCCGGTGTTCGACACCGGCGGGCGCGCGGCGACGACGACCTTCGTGGAGCGCGGCACCGGCGACGTGCTGATCACCTTCGAGGCCGAAACTTCGTCGATCCGCGACCTGGCCGGCAAGGACAAATATGAAGTGATCGTGCCGCCGACCAGCGTGCTGGCGGAATTCCCGGTCACGGTGGTCGATAAGTTCGCCGACAAGCACGGCACCCGCGCGCTGGCCACGGCCTATCTCGAATTCCTGTATTCGCCGGAAGCCCAGGCCATCGAAGTCAAAGGCTACAATCGCGTCACCGACAAAGACGTGATGGCCAAGAACAAGGACAAGTTCCCGGACGTGAAGCTGTATCGCGTCGAGGACGAGTTCGGCGGCTGGGACAAGCTCAACGCCGAGCACCTGAATGCAGGTGCGAAGCTGGACCAGCTGTTCGGCGGGAAGTGAGCGCGGCGCTTCTTAACCTCTCCCCGCCCTTCTGCGGGGAGAGGTCGCCGCGTCTTCGCGGCGGGTGAGGGGCGGCACGCCGCGCGAGCCACAAGCCTGGTGATGCGAAAAGCAAGGGCCCCTCACCCGCCCTCTCCCCGCAAGAGCGGGGAGAGGGAGCGCCCCGCATTCCCTTTCCGCGCAAATCGTCTAAGAGAAGCCTCTCTCGCTCCCGCACACGGATTTGTTCTTGCGACGTCGCGTCATTCCAGGGTTCGGACTCTCGCTCGGCATCACGCTCCTGTATCTCGGGGCGATCGTGTTGTTGCCGCTATGCGCGTTGATCCTGAAGGCCTCCGATGTCGGTGCCGCGCAGTTGTGGGGCATCCTGTCGTCGCCGCGCACCCTGTCGGCGATCCGCGTGACGGTGACCATGGCGCTCGCCGCCACCGCGTTCAACGCCGTCTACGGCCTGCTGTTGGCCTGGGTGCTGGCGCGCTACCGGTTTCCCGGCAAGCGGTTGCTCGATGCCCTGGTCGACGTCCCCTTCGCGCTGCCGACCGCCGTGGCCGGCCTCGCACTTACCGCGCTGCTGTCGAAGAATGGCTGGCTCGGTGCTCCGCTCGACAAGCTCGGCATCCAGGTTGCCTACGCGCCGCTCGGCATCGCCATCGCGATGGCTTTCACGTCGATCCCCTTCGTGGTCCGCACGGTGCAGCCTGTGATCGAGGATCTCGGTTCCGACGTCGAGGAAGCCGGCCGCTCGCTTGGCGCCAGCGATCTGCAGATCCTTTGGCGGGTGATCTTCCCGGCCATCTTCCCGGCTTTCCTGGCCGGCTGCTCGCTATCCTTCGCGCGCAGCCTCGGTGAATTCGGCGCGGTGATCTTCATCGCCGGCAACCAGCCGATGAAGACCGAGATCGTGGCGCTGCTGACTTACATCCGTCTCGAGGAATACAATTACGAAGCCGCCGCCGCGATCGCCGTCGTCATGCTGGCCATGGCGTTCACGATGCTTTTGATCACCAATGCCGTGCAGGCATGGAACCTGCGCTACCTCGGCCGGGGGGACGCCTGATGTCCGATCAACGCTCGCGCGGCGAATGGATGGTGACCCCGGTCGGCGGCGGACCGGTGGCGCGCCGCGTCGTACTCGGCATCGTCCTGGTGCTGACACTGCTGGTCCTGATCGCACCGCTGGCGCTGATTTTCTCGTCGGCTTTTTCGCAGGGTCTGGGCGTGTTCTTCCGCAATCTGTCGGAGCCCGGCACCCAGCACGCCATTTATCTCACCGTGATCACCGCGTTGATCGCCGTGCCGATCAACATCCTGTTCGGGCTCGCGGCGGCCTGGGCGGTGACGAAATTCGAATTCCCCGGCCGCACGCTGCTGATTTCGCTGATCGAGCTGCCCTACTCCATCTCGCCGATCGTGGCCGGCGTCGCCTATCTGTTCGTGTATGGCTCGCAGGGCCTGTTCGGGCCGATCATCGAGGTGCTCGGCATCAAGGTGATGTTTGCGCTGCCGGCCATCGTGCTGGCCTCGATGTTCGTCACCGCGCCGTTCGTCGCGCGCGAGTTGATCCCCTTGATGCAGGTGCAGGGCACCGACGAGGAAGAGGCCGCGGTGACGCTCGGCGCATCCGGCTTTGCGACCTTCGTCAAGGTCACCCTGCCGAATGTGCGCTGGGCGGTGCTGTATGGCGCCATCCTGTGCAATGCGCGGGTGATGGGCGAATTCGGCGCCGTATCGGTGGTGTCGGGCAATGTCCGCGGCCAGACCACGACGCTGCCGCTGCAGATCGAGCTTTTATATCAGGATTACAACGTCGCCGGCGCCTTCGCCGCCGCTACCGTGCTGACGGCGGTGGCGCTGGTCACGATCCTGATCAAGATCGTGCTGGAACGGATTTCACCCGATCACGATGCCGCGCCGGCGCGTTTGCCGCCGCATTGACGGCAGCGGCGCGGGGGCTTCACGGCAGCCGTCGTTTGGCGCTAAAACCCTCCAGGATCGCCTCGATCGGCGACCATCACCTGCTACCTTTCCAAATTAGAGCAAAATTGCCGCTCTCCGTGAGAAACGCACCATGAAACGCATCGACGCCCACGGTCTGCAGATCGCTCCGGTCCTGTACGACTTCATCGCCAAGGAAGCCGCTCCGAAAACGGGGATCGAGCCGGATGCATTCTGGGCCGGCGTCGCCGGTCTCATCAAGGACCTGGCGCCGAAGAACCGCGAACTGCTGAAGGTGCGCGACACGCTGCAGGCCAAGATCGACGACTGGCACCGCGCCAACAAGGGCAAGGCATTCGACCTCAAGGCCTATACCGCGTTCCTGAAGGAGATCGGCTATCTGCTGCCCGAGCCTGCGACCAAGCCGGTCGAGACCGTTAATGTCGATGAGGAAATCGGCAGCATCTGCGGTCCACAATTGGTGGTCCCGCTGACCAATGCCCGCTACGCGCTGAACGCTGCCAATGCCCGCTGGGGGAGCCTGTATGATGCGTTCTACGGCACCGATGCGATCCCGCATGAGGCGACCGACGGCGGCAAGGGCTACAACAAAGCCCGCGGCGACAAGGTGATCGCCAAGGCGAAAGCATTTCTCGATGAGGCGGCGCCACTCGCCACCGGCAGCCACACCGACGTCACCGCCTACAGCATCGTGTCGGGCCAGCTCTCGGCCAAGCTGAAGAGCGGCAACATGACGGCGCTCAAGAACGAAGCGCAGCTCGCCGGCTATCTCGGCGATCACTCGGCGCCGTCGGCGATCCTGCTCGTCAACAACGGCCTGCATGTCGAAGTGCAGATCGACCGCAGCCATCCGATCGGCAAGGACGATGCGGCCGGCGTGTCGGACATGCTGATGGAATCCGCAGTGTCCACCATTCTCGACATGGAAGACAGCGTCGCCACCGTCGATGCCGAGGACAAGGTGCTGGTGTATCGCAACACCCTCGGCCTGATGAACGGTACGCTGTCGGCGGATTTCGAGAAGGGCGGCAAGACGCTGACCCGCGCCTTGAATGCCGATCGCACCTACAAGACGCCGTCGGGCAAGGACCTGACATTGCACGGCCGCAGCCTGATGCTGATGCGCAATGTCGGCCATCACATGTTCACCGACGCCGTGCTCGACAGCGCCGGCGAGGAAATCCCGGAAGGCCTGCTGGATGCCGCCGTGTCCGGCCTGATCGCGATCCACGACATCAAGAGCACCGGCCCGGTGCGCAACAGCCGCACCGGCTCGGTCTATATCGTCAAGCCGAAGATGCACGGGCCGGACGAAGTGGCTTTCACCTGCGAGGTGTTCGGCCGCGTCGAGCAGATGCTGTCGCTGCCGGAGAACACGCTGAAGGTCGGCATCATGGACGAGGAGCGCCGCACCACGGTGAACCTCAAGGCCTGCATCCAGAACGCGTCGAAGCGCATCATGTTCATCAACACCGGCTTCCTGGACCGCACCGGCGACGAGATTCACACGTCGATGGAAGCGGGTCCGATGATCCGCAAGAACGACATGAAAGCGACGCCGTGGATCAAGGCCTATGAAGAGTGGAACGTCGATACCGGCCTGCTCGACGGCCTGCCCGGCCATGCCCAGATCGGCAAGGGCATGTGGGCTGCGCCCGACAAGATGGCGGACATGCTGACGCAGAAGGTCGGCCATCCGCAGGCCGGCGCCACCACGGCCTGGGTGCCCTCGCCCACGGCTGCGACGCTGCACGCGCTGCACTATCACCAGATCGACGTCATCAACCGCCAGAAGGACCTCGCCAAGGGCGGCGCCCGCGGCAAGCTCGACGACATCCTCACCATTCCGGTGTCGCAGTCGAACTGGGCGCCGGACGACGTCAAGCAAGAGATCGACAACAACTGCCAGGGCATTCTGGGTTACGTCGTGCGCTGGATCGACCAGGGCGTCGGCTGCTCCAAGGTGCCGGACATTCACGGCGTCGGCCTGATGGAAGACCGCGCCACGCTGCGCATCTCCGCACAGCATCTTGCGAACTGGCTGCATCAGGGCGTCATCACCAGGGATCAGGTGATGGAGTCGCTGAAGCGGATGGCGGTCGTCGTGGACGAGCAGAACAAGGGCGACGCCATCTACAAGCCGATGGCGCCGTCGTTCGACGGCGTCGCCTTCAAGGCCGCCTGCGACCTGATCTTCGAGGGCCGCACGCAGCCGAACGGCTACACTGAATACATCCTGACGGCCCGTCGTCGCGAGGCAAAGGCCGCCGGCTAAGCCAGGCATCGACCAACAAAAGCCCCGGCATCAACCGGGGCTTTTTTATTGCTGCTGCTTGTTCGGCTTGAGCAGGAATCTCCGCGTGAATGCCGGGAGATCTCCGCATCCGGCCGCCTAGAACACCGCGATATATTTCAGCAGCGAAATCACGCCGAGAACGATCACGATCACCCGACAGATCTGCTTGGCGCGGCCATCCAGCGGCAGCATGTTGATCAAATACAGGATCAGGATGACGACGAGAAAGGTGATTAACGCGCTAACCAGAATGTTCATTCGATATCCCCGATAGTGAGCGACGACGCCGCACAAGATAGCGCGCAGACCCTATGATCTCGCGACCGCATGGAGAACGCGCTTGCGTCATGCCGGTTCCATCGCGGGAACGGTCCGCTCCACTTCAATCGTGATCGAACATTAGGCCGACTATTCCCGCGCCACCACGGGCAGCCGTTCGATCTTGGCCATCGCCGACGCCGATAGCGGCGTCATGTTGAGCGACGCGCCGCGCTTGTCGGTGCGTGCCACCGACTTCAAGCCATCCGCGCCGGCGACGATGTCGCCCTTGCGCAGAGTGGGGTCGTCCTCGATCTTCACCTGAGCGAGACCGAACTGATCTTTACCGTTGCAGGTGCAGCCGGCGACGATCTCGTTCCTGAACTTGAACGCATTCGGCAAGTCGGAATAATTCTTGCCGTTCTCCGTCGCGGCATTATCGATGCTGCTGCCGTAGACGATCTCGGTTTTGCTGGCCGGGCAGAAGTTGTTGCAAGTCGCCGCGCGGCTTTGGTTATCGTTGGCGTTGATCGGAAAATAGCGGCCGTCGCAGGTCCGCACGCAATAGGCCTGGCCGCCGCCACCACCGCTGGCGACACGCGGCCGCTCGCTGCGCATCGGCGGCCCATCGTCGAACGGCATTTGCATGCTCGGCATCCGGCCGCGTGCGATGCCGCCGAACAATTCGGAGAAGAAGTCCTGGGCGTGCGCGCCGGGGCCGATGGTCGTCACGCACAAAAACGCGGCGAAGGCTCCGAACAGCCGTAATCCGGACATGCGGGTCATGGGTCCAGTTCCTTCCAAATCAGATCATCATCGCGAATTAGTAGAGCGAGGCGCCGGACGAGTTCATGGCCTGCTGTCCGGCCGCAACACTGCCGAGCGGCCGCACCGAAGGCGCGCTACGTGCAATTGCGCCCGACGCTGCAGACTTCGGCAGCACCACGACCTTGGTGCCGACATTCACGCGGCTGAACAGATCCTGCACATCCTCATTGGTCAGACGGATGCAGCCCGACGAAACGAACTTGCCGATCGTCGAAGGATCGTTGGTGCCGTGGATGCGATAGATGCTAGATCCGAGATACATGGCCCGCGCGCCCATCGGGTTGCCGGGGCCGCCCGCCATGAAGCGTGGCAGATAGGGCTGACGGCGGATCATCTCCGACGGGGGACGCCAATCCGGCCATTCAGCCTTGCGCGTCACCGTCTGTGTGCCTGACCATGTGAAGCCGTCACGACCGACGCCGACGCCGTAACGGATCGCGCGGTTGTTGCCGAGAATGTAGAACAGCTGCGTGTTGCCTGTATCGATGACGATCGTGCCGGGCGCCTGGTTGCTGACATAGGCGACTTCCGCACGGCGGAGGCGATCTGGCACCTGATAAGCGTCCGCGTCTTCTTGCTGCTGCGGTGTCATCATCACATCGTCTTCGAGAAACCCGTCCGAAGACGTCGGCGCGTAACTCATCATCTGCGCCGATGCCTGGCTGCTAAGAGCCGGCGCCATCAACAAGGTGGCCGCCAACAGCGCGCCGCCCGAAATTCGCAGAGCTTGACGTGCATAATCTTGTGCCATGGGAGCCTCGGTGTGATGCAGGTACGAATTCACCAGACCAACACGCGATAACGGTTACCGGTTCCGCGCAACATCGGCGCATTCGCGCTCTGTCAAGCATACGGCGATCACGAATTCGCGACGGAACCGTTCCGGTAATACGGTGTTGCCAACCGTCCCGGCGCAGCGAGGGTAGCTCCGCCATAGGAGGCGGCGCGCCGTATCGAGATGAGTAAACCAAGCGCTGCAAGCGAACATCCTGTTGCCGCGCCCGTTCCGGACGCGAACAGCGAGCATCCCCCAGTCATTCGACGTGCGGAAGTCGTGGCCTTCTCGCTGGTGTCATTGCTGGTGATCACCGTTCTTCTGGTTCTGTATTTCGCCAAAGCGTTCATCTTGCCCGTCATCACAGCCTTCATCGTCGGGACCATGCTGTCGCCGGCGGCGGGCTTTCTCGAGAAGCGGCGCATTCCTCGCACACTGTCATCGGTGATGATCGTCCTCGCCGTCGGCGCCGGCGCGGTGTTCATCATTGGATTGATCTCGGCGCCACTGATCGAGTGGACCGGCCGGATGCCGGAGCTCGGCGCCCGGTTGAAAGAGAAGCTGCAGATCCTCGATCGACCGCTGGCCATGTGGCACCAGTTTCAAAACCTGTTCGGCGAAACGGCGCCGCTCTCGACCGAGCAATTCAAGCTGCCGAAGGTGGATTGGGTACAGCCGACCGTCGAATTCCTGACCCCGACGTTTACCGAGTTCCTGCTATTCTTCGTGACTCTTATTCTGTTCATCGTGAGCTGGAAGGACCTGCGGCGCGCGATGATCATGAATTTCAGCGACCATGACTGGCGGCTACGCACCCTGCGCATCCTCAACGCCATCGAGACCAGGCTTGGCGAATATCTGCTGATGGTGACGATGATCAATTTCGGGGTGGGGATCGGCACCGGCATCATCTGCGCCCTGACCAACATGCCCAATCCCGCCGGTCTCGGCGCGCTGGCGGCGACGCTCAATTTCTTTCCGATTATCGGCCCTATCGTGACATTCGTGGTGCTGGTCGTGGTCGGGATCATCAGTGCCTCGACCTTCAGCGCGGGATTGATCGCCGCCGCCTTGTTCGTTGGCCTGACCTTCGTGGAAGGTCATTTCATCACGCCGACCATCATCGGTCGCAGGCTGCAGCTCAACGCGCTGGCCGTCTTTCTCGGCCTCGCTTTCTGGACATGGCTATGGGGTCCGATGGGCGGCTTTCTGGCAGCGCCTATTCTCATCGTCGGGCTCATTCTGAAGGAGCATTTGATGCCGCTCAATTCACCCCAGCTGCCGCAGGAGTAATCGGGGCGACGATGGAACTTACGATCAGGCCGGGCGTTTCTGCTGCAATTCGTAGCTTGTTTCTGAGGAGCCTCGCATGGTGATGACGACGCCCTGAGTGGATTGTAGAAGCCCAGCCAAGCCAATATCAGCCGCCTGCAGAAGGACCTTACTGTCGTGAAAAATGATGTCTCAGCGCTTACCGACCAGATCACCGATGCCATCAACGCGTTCACCGGCCAAGCCGGCAAGGAAGCGCGTCGCGGCGCCAAGCAGGCACGCTCCCGCGCCGACGATCTGATGTCCGATCTGCAGGATCGCGGCAGCTCGGTTTACGACGACCTGCGCGATCGCGGCAGCTCCATGTATGATGATCTGCGCGAGCGTGGCAGCGCAGCCTATGACGCAGCCGCGTCGATGGAAGAATCGCTCGAAGACGTTATCACCCACCGTCCGATCGCCAGCGTTGGTCTTGCCCTTGGGCTTGGCCTGCTGATCGGTATGGCCTGGCGCCGCTGAGTACGGTCAACAGAGTAGCGAACTTACACTGGCGGCGCCGCAAGGCTCCGCCGGTTTTGTTTATGATACGGTAAAGCCTTCGGGGGCATCAGATGCTGCAGCGTTATATCGACGATCTCAAACACAGCACGGGCGTCAGCCTGCGCATGGCTTCGCTCATAGCGCTGGCGGGCCTGGCCGGGTTCGTCGCGCTGGGCTTTGCCAGCGCGGCGATCTTCATCGCGATATTGCGGCAGTACGGCGCGATCGAAGCGTGCCTTGTCATCGCCGGCGTCTTCGCCGTCGTCGCCATCACCTTCGCGCTGATCTACGCCCAGAAACAGCGTCGCGCGCGTGAGCGGGCCGCAGCGGCAGCCCGCGCCGCCGCTCGGGCGGCGGCCAGTGCGCCTCGCATCGATCCAATGATGATTGCGACCGGAATTCAGGTTGCACGTGCAGTCGGTTTGAAAAAGCTTATTCCGCTTCTCGCGCTGGCAGGTGTCGCGATCGGCTACGTCGTGAGCCGGGGCTCAAATGCCGACGACGAAGGCGAGAGAGAAGACGACAGTGCGGACGATGCCGCCGGCGATTGAGCGGCGGCCTCGTTCAGGCCTCAGGTGACGCAGCGACCGGGCTGCAACGACCGTGCGACTTCCGTAAGCATGCTTACCGGCGGCTCGCAAGCCACCGTTCTGCGCGGTTTGACATCGACGGGGATGGCCTTCGTGCTGACCGGCCGATCAGCTTGCGGCTTCGTCACCGGTCCTGCGAGACGCAGCAACACCGAGGTGTCGGTCAGACCGTGCACCTTGAATGAGAGCGTCCGGCTTTCATCCAGCTTTGCGGGAGCGGTGTCACGGTCGGATTTTGCGGAGCGGTTCACGGAGGGTGCAAACGCAGCGGCTGGTATCGCAGTATCCCGGTCCGTCAGGGTGCCGCGCAGGCTGCTACCGGACAGATCGTTGCCGGACGCATACTGGATCGCACCGAACATCGCCGCGCCGCTCGCCAAACCGACCAACAGACTGGACATCCTGGACATTTGAGCCTCGCTCCGAGCTTGCGAACCATCTCCACGTCAACACGTGGCGTTGTT
>SDZE01000255.1 GCA_004173095.1 Bradyrhizobiaceae bacterium | reverse complement strand
CCCGCAGAGCCCGAATTTCGCCTTCCCGACCTGACCACGCGGCCAACGCTGGAGGAGCAGAAGACACCCGCTGCCGCCGCGACCAAACCGCCGTCGTCGCCGCCGAAATCCGAACAGCAAAGCCAAAACCAGCCGCAGAAGGCGGCATCGGCGCCTGCGCCGCAGCCACCCCAGCCGGCGCCTCAATCGCCGCCAGCGCAACAGCAGGCCCAACCGTCAGCATCATCTCCGGCAGCAGCCCCACCACAGCAGCAGCAGGCGGCGTTGCAGCCACCGCCACCGCCGCCGCAACAACCACCGGCGGCGCAGGCGGCGCCACAGTCAGATCCCGACATCACCGTGAAATACGGCGTCATGCTCGGGCTGCCCGGATTCGGCGGCGCGCCGGCCAGCGAGCAAGCGGATGTCGCCAAGACCGACATCGCCGCCTTTCATCGCCACCTCAGGACATGCCTGAAGCTGCCGGCCGAAGTGGCGCGCAACGACGACGCGATGGTCAAATTGCGCGCGCAACTCTCACCAGATGGCCGTCTCGTCGCCGAGCCCACGGTGATCGAGGTGCGCAGGCCCGCCAAGGCGGCGTTGCTGATGCAGGCAGCCAAACATGCGCTGGAGGCCTGCCAGCCTTATTCGATGTTGCCGGCAGACAAATACAACGAGTGGCGCGTGCTCGACCTGCCGTTCACGCCACAGGATTTCGCGACTTAGCGCGTTCCTCGGCGAGCGTCCTGCGCACTACGTCGCGGCCTTCACCCATGGCGAGCCAGGCGCTGGAAGCGAATTGCCGTCGCCAGGTGACGATCACCACCGCCGCGGTGGACACGATGAACACCCACGGACTGACGAACCAGCCGAGATAGCCGAGCGCAAAGAAGAATGCGCGCTGGCCGCGATTGAAATGCCGGGCCGCGGCGCCGAACATCTTGGTCGTGCGCACCACATGGGCTTCCGCTTCAGGCGTGTGGCGATCTACCGCAAAAGGCATCGCGCCGACCAGGATCGCGACATAATTAAACAGCCGATACGACCAAGCGAATTTGAAGAACGCATAGACAAAAATGAGGATCAGGCCGAAGCACTTGATCTCCCACAGGCCCGGCGACGCATTGAACCCGATCGGCAGATTGGCCATGATCGGCAGCACTTCATTGGTGGCACGCAGCAGCGCCAGCGCGCCACCAATGGCGATCAGCGTCGTCGAGGCGAACCACGCGGTGCCGTTCTGCAGCGATGTCAGGATATGCGTATCGACGATCCGCGCTTCGCGTGCGAGCAGACGCCGCATCCAGACTTCGCGATAGGCATGCATGCGCGCCGACAGGCTGTCGCGGCCATATTTGCTGTGTTCGAGCGTGATCGTATAAGCGGCCCACTCCAGAATGAAGAAGCCCAACGCGAAAGCATCGATTGAGGTATAGTTCGGCATGCAGCACCCATCGTCTCAAGCTGCGGTTCTGCCATTTCGTCTCTTGGGCGGCAACGGCCGGTGTTGCCCAACTTGATTGCAGGGCTGCTGCGCGCGTGGCATTTTACGCGCCTTGCAGGGAGTGCGCGATGTCGCTGAAGCTGGTGATCGGTAACAAGAACTATTCGTCATGGTCGATGCGCCCGTGGGTTGCCCTGAAAGGTGCTGGCATCCCGTTCGAGGAAGTTGTGATCCCGCTCTATACCGGCCCCGCCGACAAGCAGCGTATTCTCGACGTTACGCCATCGGGCAAGGTGCCGGCTTTGATCGACGGCGAGGTCACCGTGTGGGATTCGCTGGCCATCATCGAATATGCGGCCGAGCGTTTTCCGGAGGCGCAACTATGGCCGACGGATGCCGGGCGCCGCGCGCATGCGCGCTCGATCTCGGCGGAGATGCATTCCGGCTTCATGCCGTTGCGCAACGAGTGCGGCATGAACCTGCACCGCCCCGTCAAAGCGAAAGCGTTGTCGGACGATGCCAGGTCCAATGTCGCGCATATCGACGAGATCTGGTCGTCCTGCCGTGCGCGCTATGGCTCCGGTGGGCCGTATCTGTTCGGTGCCTTCAGCGGCGCCGACGCGATGTTTGCGCCGGTGGTGCATCGCTTTCGCACCTATGCCATCGAGGTGTCGCCGGCGGCCTGGGCTTACATGGATACGATGCAGGCCGATGCGGCATTTCGGCAATGGACGGAGGAGGGGCTGGCGGAAACGCTCGTGATCCCTCGCTTCGAGGACGCCTGACCGCGCCGTGAGCGATGCGCCTTGTCCCGGCAGGAAACAACGCCACAACAACAGCATATTGCGGGTGCATCGCAGCCGTATCTGATCGATGATTTGCGGGAATATCTGAATGAATGCGGCCTCGGCGACTTCGCTCGATCATCTCTGGCGTTCAGCCACGTTGCCGATGTGGCTCGCTCTTGCTGCAGCCGTCGTCGTTGCGCTGATCGCGCTGGTGGCGTTGCTGCGCGCCGAAAAGTCGGTCGCCAATGGCGCGCTGGCGATAATCACGCTGCTCGCCATTGGCGTCGCCGCCGCGGCCACCTTGCGCGGCCCCGCCGCATCGCCGGAGAAATCCACCGCGGTCGCTGCCGCGACGGCGCCGTTCGCGAGCAGCTTGCCGGCGCTGTCCTGCCTTGATGAGCTGGCCGGCGACATGGTGCTGACCGCTTGCGAGAAATCGCTGTTCGGCTCGCCGGAGTCGGTCGCGGCAGCGGTCTCGAACTCGGCCGTATTGCTGGATCGGCTGCGCGCTTACGGCGATGTCGCTGCCGCCGACAAGGTGATGACGCCGGACCTGGCGCTGCTGCGCCGCGCGGTGGAGCGTGATCGCTATGGGCTGTTTGCTTACGTATTGCAGGTGCGCGATCGCTGCATGCCGGACAGCTGTCCGGCCTACGCGTCTTTCGCCGACCACAAGCAGATCGCATCCAATATGGGCGAACGTTATTACGAGGGGCTGTTGACGCGCTACGCGCCAGCATGGAATGCGCCTCCCGCCATGGCAACTGGCGTCCCCGGCGTTGCCTCACTTTCAGGCCTGCCGCCGTCGATGCCGACCGGCAAGCCGACCAATGCGGAATTCCCGTCGTCCTCGTCGATTCCGCCGATTTCGATCATGACCGATACACCGGCCCCCGCGCCGAAGCCTCCAGCCAATGCCCAGGCTGCGCCACGTCCTGCGACGAAGAAACAGGCCGCGCCGAAAGACGCGCCCCGTCCACAGGCTGCTGCACCCGCAGCGCCCGTTCAGCTTGCACCGGCGGCAGGGCAGGCGGATAACTGAGCCTGAGATCACACGTCGTAAGACCGTTTCCGATTGCACGCGCATGCCTTTGCACCTCGTCAAACTCGCCGTCGGCTGTGAATCCATCGCCGATTTCAAAAGCTATCTGAGCCAACGGATGCGTGCCGCCAAGGCGCGCGGCGAGGAGCAGAAGCATATCCACGTCACCCGCATGGTGCCGAAGCGCGATGTTGAATTGCTCGACGGCGGATCGCTCTATTGGGTCATCCGCGGCGAGATCGCCCTGCGTGAGAAGCTGATGGCGATCGAGCCGTTTCGCGACGGCGAGGGCATCAATCGCTGCCGGCTGATCCTGGAGCCGAAGCCGGTCACGGTGGCGCCGCGCCCGTTGCGTCCGTTTCAGGGCTGGCGTTACCTGACCGACAAGGATGCGCCGCCCGATCTCGGCAAGGCCGCCGCGAGCATCGAGGCGATGCCCGAGCCGATGCGCCGCGAACTCCGCGAATTGGGGCTGCTGTAGCCCCGACGTATAAGGCTGAAGCGCCTGTATGGCCGCCAGTACCTCGCCATCACCGCGCGGTATTGCTAGAAGAGGCTCTCGACACCTGCATGCGAAAGCCTGACATGCCGTCTTCGTCCCTGCGCCTCGGCGTCAATATCGATCACGTCGCAACCCTGCGTAATGCCCGTGGCGGCAAGCACCCGGATCCCGTGCGCGCGGCGCTCGAGGCCATCGCTGCCGGCGCCGATGGCATCACCGCGCATCTGCGCGAAGATCGCCGCCACATCCGCGATGCCGATATGATCAGGTTGAAAGCCGAGATCTCCAAACCGCTCAACTTCGAAATGGCGGCAACGCCGGACATGGTACGCATCGCGCTCGGCGTGCAGCCGCATGCTGTTTGTCTTGTGCCGGAGCGGCGCGAGGAACTCACCACCGAAGGCGGCCTCGACGTGGTCGGCCAGCGCGAATCGCTGGAGCCGACGATTGCGCGCTTCACCGACGCCGGCGTCCGCGTGTCGCTGTTCATCGCTGCCGATCCGAAGCAGATCGAGATGGCGGCGGCCCTGAAGGCGCCCGTCATCGAATTGCACACCGGCGCCTGGTGCGACGCAATCACCGATGGTGAATTGATCAAGGCCGAAAGCGAGTGGCAGCGCATCCTCGCCGGCGCGAAGCTGGCGACGTCCGCTGGGCTGGAAGTCCATGCCGGTCATGGCCTCGACTACGCCACGGCCGAGACCATCGCAGCGCTCCCCGAAATCAAGGAACTCAATATCGGCTTCTACATGATGGGCGAGGCGCTGTTCGACGGATTGGCCGAGACCGTGAAGAAAATGCGTGCCGCGATGGATCGGGGTAGGGTCGGTTCAGCCGGGTAGCTGCTGCCGTTTGAGACCAAATAGCGGGCGTAGAAAGCCGATTCGCACGACGAACTCATAGCTTGCTGCGCATCCGACAATCGTCGCTGCAATGATGATGGCTGCCTCGGCAGGAGCGGGCAATCCCGCAGTGCGGAGTGCAAACGCGGTGCCGACGATAATTGTCTGGTGCACGATATAGTAGGCAAAGATCGCATCGGTCAGGTATCGACGCGCGGCGGTGTCGCGTGTCATCCAGCGCCGGCCAAAGCCGAGGACGGCGACAATGCTGCTCCACTGATAGACGCCGAAGGCAATGCCGCCGTACAGCCGCCAGACGTCGGCAGCGGTGTCGTGTGGCAGGTACCAGCGAGTCGCGATATGGCTTGCAAATAATGCGACCGATATTGAAGCGGCTATCCAGCGGGCGCGAGTCATCGCATCCCAAACAGAGGGAACCATCGCGATCAGATAGCCGAGCGCAAACATCGTGAAATACTGCGCGTGATTGTACCAATCACCCAACAGCGCGTTCGTCTGCGGGAAGCGCGGCCACAGGATCAGCCGATAGACCACGAACAGCAATGCCGGTGTCGCGAGCCATAGCATAGGCCGCGAGACAGCAATTCTCTTTTCCAACCGTTGGACAAGGATCGGACACCAGGCGACGACGAGCATGGCAGCCAAGGTATAAAGCCAAAGATAGGCGACGAACCACAAATGGTTCCATGTCGGCAGCACCAGGCATGCGCTGCTTTCGCAAAACTGTCTGGCGAACGACAGATAGGGACCCGTGTAGAAGGACCAGAAGTCGCCTGAATAGAGATGGCGTGCTACGACTTCCCAATAGGATTGCGGGGGCACGATCACGAACACGCCGAACGTCAGCGGCACTGCCAGCCGCCTGGAGCGGGTGAAGGCCAAGGCGCCGGGTGGCATCTTCAACACCATGAACTGGGTGGCCGTTCCAGCGATCACGAACAGAAGCGCAAGTCGCCACGGGTTGAGGCCCGACATTACCGGCGCGAGCGCGGGTATCAGATTTTCGCTCTTGACGTGATAGGGCCATGGCACGAACACCATTCCGACGTGGTAGAAAATCAGCAGGCCGAACGCGATGATGCGGAGCCAGTCGAGATCAATGCGCCTCGTTGTGCGTGCCGGTTGATCCGCCATCGTCCCCCCCATATCTCAGGTAGCATAGCCCACGACCAGCTGCGGGCGCCAACCATTGCAGAGCATCACATGATCATCGGTATCGGCTCCGACCTCATCGACATCACCCGGGTCGGCAAGGTGATCGAGCGTCATGGCGAGAGGTTTCTGGACCGGGTGTTCACGGTGGCGGAGCGGGCCAAGGCGGAGCGCCGCGCCAAGAACGAAAAGATGGTGGTGGCCACCTATGCCAAGCGCTTTGCCGCCAAGGAGGCGATGTCGAAGGCGCTCGGCACCGGCATCCGCCAGGGCGTCTGGTGGCGCGACATGGGGGTCATAAACCTGCCGGGCGGCAAGCCATCGATGCAACTGACGGGCGGCGCGCTTGCCCGCTTACAGGCGCTGACCCCGCCCGGTCACGCAGCACAGATTGACCTCTCGATCACCGACGACTGGCCGCTGGCGCAGGCTTTCGTCATCATCTCGGCGATTCCGAAGCCTTAAGCAGCCTATATTTACACTTGTAACTCTGGCGTGCAATCATCGGCGCGCTGAAGAGCCGGGACTAGAAAAGCGGCGCCGACCGGGCTCAACAGGCCGCAGAATAGTAGCGCCGCCTGCGTGCGCCCCTCAAAAAGCCTCTCACACCGCCGTGACGGGGCAATTCGTTGCACCTGTACCGACAACCGTTTAAAACCGGCGGACAGATCGAACCGCTGCGAAATCTTGCTCTCGCCCTGAAAAGCCTCTGCAGGATCTTGTTGTAACCAACTGAAATTGTTGCATTTTGCTTGCCGGGCGCGCGCCGCGGCGCATGATGCAGAGGCCATCTGCGCCCTTGGCGCAGGAATCGAGAAAGCGATGAGCGTGACTTCGGGGACAAAGACTGAAAGCGGCTTCGGCGAGACCGTCCGCGTTGTCATCAATGCGCTCCTCATCGCGCTGGTGATCCGCACCTTCCTGTTCCAGCCTTTCAACATCCCTTCGGGATCGATGAAGGCCACCTTGCTGGTCGGCGACTACCTGTTCGTGTCGAAATATTCCTATGGCTACAGCCATTATTCGATCCCGCTGTCGCCCAACATTTTCTCGGGCCGCATCTTTGGCTCTGATCCCACCCGCGGCGATGTGGTCGTGTTTCGTCTGCCCAAGGACGATACCACCGACTACATCAAGCGCGTGATCGGACTGCCCGGCGACACCGTGCAGATGAAAGAAGGGCTGCTGCATATCAACGGCAAGCCGGTGCAGCGCGAGCGGCTGAGCGATTTCGTCGGCGAGGATCCATGCGGCTCCGACGCTACTGCACGGGTCAAGCGCTGGAAGGAAACGCTACCGAACAACGTGACCTATGAGACGCTCGATTGCGTCGATAACGGCTTTTACGACAACACCATCGAATACAAGGTGCCGCCCGGCAACTTCTTCATGATGGGCGACAATCGCGACAATTCCACCGACAGCCGGGTGCAGTCGGCCGTTGGTTACGTGCCGTCCGAAAACCTGATCGGCCGGGCGCAGATGATCTTCTTCTCGATCGCCGAGGGCGAGCAGGCCTGGCAGATTTGGCGCTGGCCGACCGCTGTGCGCTGGGGCCGCATTTTCTCCATCGTGCGATGAGGGACGATCACACCAAAACCCTCGAGACCTCAGCGCCGGACCCCGACGATCATACCTCGGCGCCTGAAGCCCCGAAGGAAACCGCGGCCCAGCGAAAGAAGCGCGCGCGCGCCGAAGCCAAGGCTGCCGCCGCCGAAATCGAGACGCGGATCGGTCACGAATTCAAGGATCCACAGCTGCTCGAGACGGCGTTCACGCATGTCTCCGCGCTGAAATCGCAGCGCAGTCGCAGCGAGAGCTATCAGCGGCTGGAGTTTCTCGGCGATCACGTGCTCGGCCTCGTAATCTCCGACATGCTCTATCGTGCCTTTCCACATGGCGACGAGGGCGAACTGTCGAAACGGCTGGCCGATCTCGTGCGCAAGGAGGCCTGCGCCGATGTGGCGCGCCTGCTCGGATTCCAGGATGGCATCAAGCTCGGCAGCGTCGGCGCGGGCGTCGGCCAGCGGCTGCGCAAGTCGGTACTGGGTGACATTTGCGAAGCGGTGATCGGGGCGATTTTCCTCGATGGCGGTTATCCCGCGGCGGAGGCTTTCGTCCAGCGCAACTGGACGGAGCGTATGCGCAAGCCGGTGCGGCCGCTGCGCGATCCCAAGACGGTGCTGCAGGAATGGGCGCAGGGCAGGGGCTTGCCGACGCCGGCCTATCGCGAAGTCGGTCGCTCCGGTCCGCATCACGATCCGCATTTCAAAGTCGCGGTGGATGTCAGTGGGCTCGAATCCGCTGAAGGCGAAGGCGGCAGCAAGCGCGCGGCCGAAAAGGCAGCCGCAACAGCCATGTTAGAGCGCGAAGGCGTGAAATCTTGAAGGATGATGATTTGAACGACGACGTTGCACCCGAAGCCACAGGCGCCCCGAAGGACACTCGCTGCGGTTTCGTCGCGCTGATCGGCGCGCCCAATGTCGGCAAGTCCACGCTGGTCAATGCGCTGGTCGGCTCCAAGGTCACCATCGTGTCGCGCAAGGTGCAGACCACGCGCGCATTGATCCGCGGCATCGTCATCGAGGATCATTCGCAGATCATCCTGGTCGATACGCCCGGCATCTTCCTGCCCAAGCGGCGGCTCGACCGCGCCATGGTGAAGACGGCCTGGAGCGGTGCCCATGACGCCGATCTCGTCTGCGTGCTGCTGGATGCCAAGGCCGGCATCAATGAAGAGGCTGAGGCGATCTTCGAGCAACTCGCCAAGGTCAATCACCCGAAGATCCTCGTCATCAACAAGGTCGATATCGTCGCCAAGGAACGACTGCTAAAGCTGGCGACCGATGCCAATGCGCGCTTGAAATTCGACGAGACGTTCATGATCTCGGCGATGACAGGCGACGGCGTCGATGATCTGCGCCGCCGGCTCGCCGCGGACGTGCCGGCAG
The DNA here is from genome assembly GCA_004173095.1 of Bradyrhizobiaceae bacterium. Lineage (GTDB taxonomy): Bacteria > Pseudomonadota > Alphaproteobacteria > Rhizobiales > Xanthobacteraceae > Tardiphaga. The sequence continues at coordinate 16,037 of SDZE01000255.1, read as the reverse complement.
GTCCGTATCACTATCCCGAAGACCAGATGTCGGATGCGCCGCTGCGGCATCTGGCGGCCGAAATCACCCGCGAAAAGATCTTCCGCCAGCTCCATCAGGAACTGCCCTATCAGTCGACGGTGGAGACCGACAGCTGGCAGGAGCGCAAGGACAAATCCGTACGCATCGAGCAGACGATCTTTGTCGAGCGCGAAAGCCAACGCAAGATCGTGCTCGGCAAGGGCGGCGCCACCATCAAGTCGATCGGCGCCGATGCGCGCCGCGAGATCACCGAGATCGTCGGCGCGCCCGTGCATCTGTTTCTGTTTGTGAAGGTGCGCGAGAACTGGGGCGAAGATCCCAATCGCTACCGCGAGATGGGCCTCGAATTTCCGCACGAATGATGTTGGGAACGATCAAGTGAGTGCAGCCGTGACCGTTCCCGCCGAATTGCCCAAGAACGTCTTCTATTTCGAAGTGCTGCTGTATGCGTCGTTGATTCTCGATTGCATATCGATTGCATTCCAGGATCGCACGCCGGATGCCGGCTTGTCCGACAGCACCATCGCGGCAGCAACCTTCGTGGCGGCCTGCATGCTGCTGTTCTTTGTCTATCTGGTCCGGCTTGCCGCCTATCAGCGCAAGAACTGGCCGCGCTGGGCGCTTCTGGTGTCGCTGAGCTTTTCGGTGCTGTCGCTGATGCAGGTGCTCGGCACCCAGGGCCTGGAATTCAACAGCGCCATCGAGATCGTGTCCTGCGTGCTGACAGGGCTGGGCCTATATTGCGCTTTTACCGGCGACGCCAAAGCGTGGTTTACGGAATGACCCTGTAGGGCGGGCAGAGCGAAGCGTGCCCGCCATCGATAGCGGCGGCGAGCACGCTTCGCTTTGTTCACCTCACGAATTAGACTGCCCTCATGGAATGGACCGACGAAGGCATCATCCTTGGCGTGCGGCGGCATGGCGAATCCAGCGCGATCGTCGAACTGATGACGCGCAGCCATGGCCGCCATCTCGGTTTGGTGCGGGGCGGCGCGGGATCGCGGATGCGCCCCTTGCTGCAGCCCGGCAACAGCGTGCAGGCAATCTGGCGCGCGCGGCTCGACGAACAGCTTGGCTATTATCTGATCGAGGGCACCAAACTCCGCGCGGCCACGCTGATCGGCACGTCGCACGCGGTCTACGGCGTCACCCATCTCGCCTCGGTGGCGCGCCTGTTACCCGAGCGCGATCCGCACGAGGATATCTTCGCCATGCTTGAATATATCCTCGACGATTTTGATCATCCCGGTGTCGCTGCGATCCATACGATCCGCTTCGAACTGGCGATGCTGACCGAACTCGGCTTCGGTCTCGACCTCGACAATTGCGCAGCCACCGGCGCCACCACCGACCTGATCTATGTGTCGCCGAAATCCGGCAACGCCGTTTCGCGGACGGCCGGCGAACCATGGCGCGACAAACTCATGCGCCTGCCGCCGTTCATGCGCGAGGGGGAGGAGGGTGACGATGGCCTGACCGAACGCGACCTGTCGGATGGTTTTGAGATCACTGGCCGATTCCTGCTACGCAACGCGCTGGAACCGCGCGGGCAAACCCATTCGGATGCACGGGCCGGATTTATCGCAGCCGTGATTCGCCAAATGGCGCGACTGGACGGCTTAGGGCGTGAGAACGGCGCCGGTTCGTGATTCATTTCTTGCCCGATTCCTCGGGAGGCGCTAATGCCCCGCCATGGGAAAAAGACTGAGTCCGCCGGAACCGGCTGAAATTCACGAGGTGCAGCTTCGCGAGGCGCTCGAGGAGCGCTATCTCGCTTATGCGCTCTCCACGATCATGCATCGCGCGCTGCCCGATGCGCGGGACGGCTTGAAGCCGGTTCATCGTCGCATCCTTTACGGCATGCGCCTACTCCGGCTCGACCCCGGCACGCCGTTCAAGAAATCCGCCAAGATCGTCGGCGACGTGATGGGCTCGTTCCATCCGCATGGCGACCAGGCGATCTATGACGCCATGGTGCGGCTCGCGCAGGATTTCTCCTCGCGATACCCGCTGGTCGATGGCCAGGGCAATTTCGGCAATATCGACGGCGATAGTGCAGCTGCCTATCGTTATACCGAAGCCCGGATGACCGACGTCGCGCGCCTCCTGCTGGAGGGGATCGACGAGGACGCGGTCGAGCTGAAGCCGAATTACGACGGCCAGACCAAGGAGCCGGCGGTGCTGCCGGGCGGCTTCCCGAACCTGCTCGCCAACGGCGCGCAGGGCATTGCGGTCGGCATGGCCACCTCGATCCCGCCGCACAACGCCGCAGAACTCTGCGACGCCGCGCTGCATCTGATCGAGAAGCCCGATGCCAAATCGAAGGCGCTGCTGCGCTTCGTCAAGGGACCGGATTTCCCTACCGGCGGCATCATCATCGACAGCAAGGAAGCGATCGCCGAGGCCTATACGACAGGCCGCGGCTCGTTCCGCACCCGTGCCAAGTGGCACGTGGAAGAGGGCAATCGCGGCGCCTGGAATGTCGTGGTCACCGAGATTCCGTGGCTGGTGCAGAAGTCGCGCCTGATCGAGAAGATCGCCGAACTGCTCAATGACAAGAAGCTGCCGCTGGTCGGCGACATCCGCGATGAATCCGCCGAGGACATCCGCGTCGTCATCGAGCCGAAGACGCGCAATGTCGACGCCGCGCTGGTGATGGAATCGCTGTTCAAGCTGACCGAGCTCGAAAGCAAGATTCCGCTGAACCTCAACGTGCTGGTCAAGGGCCGCATCCCGAAGGTGCTCGGCCTCGCCGAATGCCTGCGCGAATGGCTCGATCATCTGCGCGAAGTGCTGCTGCGCCGCTCGCAACATCGCAAGGGCCAGATCGAGCATCGCCTGGAGGTGCTCGGCGGTTACCTGATCGCCTATCTCAACATCGACGAAGTTATCCGCATCATCCGCACCGAGGATGAGCCGAAGCCGGTCTTGATGAAGACCTTCAGCCTGACCGAACTGCAGGCCGAGTCGATCCTGAACATGCGCCTGCGTTCGTTGCGCAAGCTCGAAGAGTTCGAGATCAGGAAGGAAGACAAGGCCCTGCGCGCCGAGCTGAAGGGGATCAACGAGATCCTCGGCTCGGAGGCCGTGCAGTGGACCAAGGTCGGCGAACAGGTGCGCAAGGTGCGCGAGATGTTCGGCCCAAAAACGCCGCTCGGCAAGCGCCGCACCGTGTTCGCGGATGCGCCGGAACACGATCTCGCGGCCCTCGAAGAATCGCTGGTCGAGCGCGAGCCGGTCACCGTGGTGATCTCCGACAAGGGTTGGGTGCGGACGCTGAAGGGGCAGGTCGCCGATCTCTCCAACCTGACCTTTAAGCAGGACGACAAGCTCGGCCAGGCGTTCTTCGCCGAGACCACGTCGAAGCTGATGCTGCTGGCCACCAACGGCCGTTTCTACACGCTCGATGTAGCGAAGCTGCCGGGCGGCCGCGGCCACGGCGAACCGATCCGCCTGTTCATCGACATGGAAGGCGATGCCGCCATCGTCTCGGTGTTCGTGCACAAGGGTGGTCGCAAATTCCTGATCGCCAGCCATGACGGACAGGGTTTCGTGGTCGGCGAGGACGATTGCGTCAGCGCGACCCGCAAGGGCAAGCAGATCATCAATGTCGAGATGCCGAATGAGGCCCGCGTGTTGACGCTGGTGGAGGAGAGCGCCGATCAGGTGGCGGTCATCGGCACCAACCACAAGATGGTGATCTTCCCGCTCAGCGAGGTGCCGGAAATGGCACGCGGCCGCGGCGTGCGCTTGCAGAAATACACCAGCGCAGCGCTGTCCGACGTCGCCGTGTTCAATGCCAAAGCGGGACTGAGCTGGCGCGATTCCTCGGGCCGCGAGCGCTCGATGAGCTGGAAGGAATTGGCCGATTGGCGCGGCCACCGCGCCGATGCGGGACGTCAGGCCACCGGCCTGCCGTCGTCCAACAAGTTCAACAAGCCGATCGAGTAACGATCGGCGCTTCTGTAGGGTGGGCACAGCGCAGCGTGCCCACCAAAAAACCACGACACTTGGTGGTGAGCACGTTGCGCTTTGCCCACCCTACAAATGTTACCCCGTCTCTTCCTCGACCATCTTCGTCGCCAGCACCTTGTCGATGCGGCGACCGTCGAGATCGACGACTTCGAATGTCCAGCCATGTGAGATGATGGTGTCGCCGACATCTGGTATGCGGCCAAATTGATAGAGCAGGAATCCCGCAAAGGTCTGGTACGGCCGCGAACCCGGCGGCGGCTCGAGGGACAGCAGCGACATGAATTCCAGCGCCGGCATCCAGCCCGAGATCAGATAGGAGCCGTCCTCGCGCTTGTGAAACGCCGGTTCGGCCGGGCCTTCTTCGGTGCGGAAGGCACCGACGATGGCTTCGAGGATGTCCGCCGATGTCACGACGCCCTGGAAGGTGCCGTATTCGTCATGGACGAGACCCATATGTACGGCGGACTCGCGCAGAATGCGGACAACGTCGCGCGCGTCCAGCGTGTCAGGGATGACGGGAGCTTCGCGCACCAGCGCGCGCATGTCCGGTGTGCCGCCGGACAAAAAGGCGCCGAGCAGATCCTTGGCCTGTACGATGCCGATGGCGGAGTCCGTATTGCCGTCGAACACCGCAAAGCGCGAATGCGGGCTGCCGACGATCTCCGCATGAATGGTCTCGATCGGATCGGCCAGATCGATCATCGCCACCTCATGGCGCGGCGTCATCACCGCGCCGACCGGCAGATCGCCGAGCCGCATCACGCCTGCGATCATTTCCTTCTCGCCTGGCTCGAGCACGCCGGCGGTTTCCGCTTCGGTCACCAGCGTATGGATCTCGGCTTCGCTCACCTTGTCCTCGGCGCTGCCGCGCTGGCCGAGCATGAACAGGATGGCCTTGCCGGAACGGTCGAGCAGCCACACCAGCGGCAGCGAGATTTTCGCCAGCAACACCATCGCCGGCGCAACGCGCACGGCGACGGCTTCCGGATCGCGGAGCGCGATCTGCTTTGGCACCAGTTCGCCAATGATCAGCGACGCATAGGTGATGATCGACACCACGATGGCGACGCCGAGCGTGTCGGCGAGGCCCTTGGCGACGCCGAATTCGAGCAGTTCTCCGCTGAGACGTTGACCCAGCGTCGCGCCGGAAAACGCACCTGACAGCACGCCGATCAGCGTGATGCCGATCTGCACTGTGGAGAGAAACTTGCCGGGGTCGGATGCGAGCGCCAGCGCGCGGCGGGAGCCGGTGACGCCTTTTTCGACCAGGCCGGCGAGGCGGGCGGGGCGGGAGGAGACGATCGCAAGCTCGGACATCGCGAGCAGGCCGTTGAGGACGATCAGGACCGTGACGATCCCGAGTTCGAGCGATAACACTATGGTTCCTTCTGGTGGTGAGACCTAAATCTAGTCCATCTCGCACCATCTCGCCATGGCCTCCACGCCGGACGCGACACAATGGTCCATCCATCTGAAAACACGTGCACAAGCGTCATTGACGGTCGGTGGCCACCTATTTTCATGCGAAGCGTCGGGTGATCTCCCGGGGTGCAACGCGGCTCTTCATCAACCATTTGTGCCGAACTCCCGTCTTGCAGCAGAAGGACGGCCGCACATCTGCGCTGCGCCGGCAGCATTGCGCCGTTGGGTTGCAAAAACTTCGACGCGTCATCATTTTCATGTAGGATTGATATCGATCAATCGCTTGTTGGGGGCATTTGTCTTGAATTGCGTCAGATCGCTCGTTCCCGCCACAACGGTCTTCCTCGCTCTGCTGCTTGCAGGTTGCGGCAAGAAGGAAGAAGCCGCGGCACCGCCCCCACCCTCCGTGACCGTTGCTCAACCGCTGAAGAAGCAGACCACGGATTGGGACGAGTTCACCGGACGTTTCGATGCCGTCGATCAGGTTCAGATCCGCGCCCGGGTGACCGGTTTCGTCACCAAGGTGACGTTCGTGGATGGCGCTGTGGTGAAAGCCGGCGATGTCCTCTACGAGATCGATCCACGTCAATATGAGGCTGCCGCGGAGCAGGCGAAGGGCCAACTCGATGATGCCAAGGCGCGTGTCGATCTCGCCCAGAAAGAACTGGACCGCGCCACCACGCTGATCAAAACCCAGGCTATCTCGGAAAATATCGTTGATCAGCGTAGTCAGGCGCTGGCTGCGGCCCAGGCGTCGGTGCTGGTCGCAGAAGGCACCCTTAAGCTAGCCAGGCTCAACCTCGAATATACAAAGGTCGTTGCGCCGATCGACGGCCGTGTCAGCCGCCACCTTGTGAGTGTGGGCAATCTCGTTAATGGCAGCGACAGCGGCGCGACGTTGTTGACATCGATCGTGTCGATGACGCCGATCTATCTATATTTCGATATGGACGAGTCCATTTATCAGCGTAACAGCCGGCTGTGGTTCGAGGGCCGGCGGCCGAGCTCTCGCGATACGCCCAATCCGGTACAGATCACGCTGACCGGCGACAGCAAGCCGACCAAGGAGGGCAAGATGGACTTCCTCGACAATCGGCTCGATATCGGCACCGGCACGCTGCGTGGTCGCGCCATCGTCGATAACCACGATCTGTCGATCCTGCCCGGACAATTTGCACGCCTGCGTGTCATCGCCAGCGGCGAATACCAAGCGCTGCTGATTCCTGATACCGCGGTCGCCACCGACCAGTCGCGCAAGATCGTGATGGTGGTGAAGCCTGATGACACGGTTGAAACGCGGCCCGTCACGCTCGGCCCCCTCGATGACGGCCTGCGGGTGATCAGGGAGGGGCTGAAGCCTGACGACCGCATCATCATCGACGGCCTGCAGCGCGCGCGCGTCGGCGCCAAGGTGACGCCGAAGGCAGGTGAGGTGAAGCCCGCCACACCCGCGCAAGTCCCCGTCGGCGGCGCCAAGCCATGAATCTTGGCAGCCTATCCATCAATCGTCCGATCCTCGCGATGGTGATGTCCATCGTGTTGATCATTGTCGGGGCGCTCGCTTACACGACGCTGCCGGTGTCGGAATATCCGGACGTGGCGCCGCCCACCGTGGTGATCACCACGCAATATCCCGGCGCCTCCGCGCAGACGGTGTCGGAGACCGTGGCGACGCCGATTGAGCAGGAGATCAACGGTGTCGAGGACATGCTGTATCTCTACAGTCAGGCGACCTCGAACGGCCAGCTCAACATCACCGTCACCTTCAAGCTCGGCACCGATCTCGATAAAGCGCAGGTGCTGGTGCAGAATCGTGTCGCCATCGCACAACCGCGTCTGCCCGAAGAAGTCCAGCGCAACGGCGTCGTCACGCGCAAGAACTCGCCGGACCTGATGATGGTCGTGTTCATGCTGTCGCCCGACGACACGTATGACCAGCTCTACATTTCCAACTACGCGCTACGGAACGTGCGCGACCAGTTGCTGCGCCTCGATGGCGTCGGCGACATTCAGATTTTTGGTGCGCGCGATTACTCGATGCGACTGTGGCTCGATCCCGACAAGATCGCCAATCTCGGCATGACCGCGGGCGATGTCATTGCCGCGATCCGGGCGCAGAATATCCAGATCGCCGGTGGCCAGATTGCCGAGCCGCCGATCTCGGATCGGGCGTTTTCGCCGAACCTCACTTTCACTGGCCGTCTCAAGGATCAGGCCGAATTCGGCAACATCGTCATCAAGGCCGGTAGCGATGGTCGGACCGTGCGGCTGCGCGATGTGGCGCGGATCGAGCTTGGCGCGCTGTCGTATACGACCAACAGCTTCTTGCTCAAGAAGCCGGCGGTGGCGCTGGCCATCTCGCAGCGGCCGGGATCCAACGCGCTCGCCACGGCGGATGCGATCGCCCAGACCATGACGAAGTTGAAGGCCGAATTCCCGAAGGGCCTTGAATACAATATCGGTTACAATCCGACCGAATTCATCGCGCAGTCGGTCAGCGAGCTGATCAAGACGATCTATGAGGCCATGGCGCTCGTCGTCATCGTCGTTCTCGTGTTCCTGCAGGGCTGGCGGCCGGCGATCATCCCCATTATCGCGATTCCGGTATCGCTGGTCGGCACCTTTGCTGTGATGGCGGCGCTCGGATTCTCGATTAACAACCTGACCCTGTTCGGCCTTGTGCTTGCGGTCGGTATCGTTGTCGATGATGCCATCGTCGTGGTGGAGAATGTCGAGCGGCATTTGGCCGAGGGTAAAAATCGACGCGAGGCGGCCTTGCTGACCATGACGGAGGTCGGTGGCGCGCTGATTTCGATTGCCTTGGTCCTGTGCGCGGTGTTCGTGCCGACCGCATTCATCGGCGGCATTTCAGGGCAATTCTTCCAGCAATTCGCGGTCACCATTGCGGTGGCGACGGCAATCTCATGCTTCTGCTCGCTCACGCTGTCGCCCGCGCTGGCTTCGATGATTTTGATCCAGCATCACGATAAGAAGCCGACGCCGAACTGGAATGTGCTCGCCCGCGGCTGGAACGCATTCACCGCCGTTTTCAATCGTGGGTTCGATCGGCTTTCGCACGCCTATGGCACGGCCGCCAGCTTCGTCATCCATCATCTGGCGCTGATGCTGGTGATCTATGCGGTGTTGATCGGTAGCGCGGGGTGGCTGCTCTATGCAACACCGCAGGGCTTCATCCCCGCGCAGGATCGAGGTTATGTCATCGTGGTGGTGCAGCTGCCAGGCGCAGCGTCACTCAGCCGTACGACTGAAGTCGTGCGTGACATCGAGCGCATCGCGCTGGAAATCCCCGGCGTCGTCCGCGTGCCCTCATTCGCTGGCTTCAATGGCGCCACGCGCACTCAGGCGTCGAATGCCGCCGCGCTTTTCCCGGTCTTTGCCGATGCCGAGGAGCGGGCCAAGGACGGCCATAGCGCCACGCAGATCACTGCCGAGCTGCGCAAACGGCTCGCCGCCATCGAAGGCGCGGTGGTGATCGTGGTACCGCCGCCCGCTGTGTCCGGCATCGGCACCGGCGGTGGTTTCGCCATGCGCATTCTCGACAACCAGGGCAGGGGCCCCGATCTGCTCGAAAAGGCGACCGATGAGCTCGTTAATGCCGCACGCAAGGCGCCCGGCCTGACATCGGTGTTCTCGCCCTTCACGGCGAATACGCCGCAGGTTTTCGTCGATATAGATCGGCAAAAGGCGCAAATGCTCAATGTGCCGATCGCGAACGTAAATGATGCGATCCAGACTTATTTCGGCTCGGCCTATGTCAACGACTTTAATATTCTCGGCCGCACCTATCACGTCACTGCCCAGGCCGATCTGCCGTTCCGAAAGGAGCGGTCTGATCTCGCCCGGCTGCAGACCCGCAATGCCGATGGCAATATGGTGCTGCTTGGCAGCGTCGTGAATTTCGAGGACCGCGCTGGCCCGGACCGCGTGCCACGCTACAATTTGTATCCTGCGTCCGAACTGCAAGGCGACACGCTGCCCGGCATCAGCTCGGCGACTGCTCTGAACACGATGAAGAAGCTCGCCGATGAGACGCTGCCGAGTGGTTTCAGTTTCGAGTGGACGGATCTATCCTATCAGCAGGTCACTGCCGGCAATGCGGGCCTTTATGTGTTTCCGATCTGCGTGCTGTTCGTCTATCTTGTGCTGGCCGCGCAATATGGCAGCTGGTCGCTACCTTTCGCTGTGATCCTGATCGTACCGATGTGCCTGTTCGCGGCGACCATCGGCGTGCGCATCATGGGACAAGACATCAACATCCTCACCCAGATCGGTTTTGTCGTGCTCGTCGGCTTGGCTGCCAAAAACGCCATCCTGATCGTTGAATTCGCCAGGGATATCGAACAGGAAGGGCGTGATCAGCTGGAGGCCATCGTCGAGGCGTGCCGATTGCGTATCCGTCCGATCCTGATGACATCCTTTGCCTTCATCCTCGGCGTGCTGCCGCTGGTGATTTCGTCGGGTTCGGGCTCGGAGATGCGCCAGGCGGTCGGTGTTGCCGTGTTCTTCGGAATGATCGGCGTTACGATCTTCGGTCTTATTTTCACGCCGATATTCTACATCCTGATCAGGCGTCTATTCCCCGGCTCGGTTGTGATCACGCCGAAGGAGCAGGGCGTGCACGCGTGATAGCGTCCATGTTCCCATTCGATCCCGAGGGGCGCGTTCTTGCGCGCGTCTCAAAGCACGGGCCTCAGCTGAGACCCGTTCGCGCATGGTTCGAGACGGCGCAATGGCGCCTCCTCGCCATGAGGCTCCGCGTTTTGAGAGTTTTCTGATGGACGTCACCCCCCGTATCGAACTGATGACCTGGCTTACCGGGCAAGGCCTCACCGGTTTGCCGGAAAGTGAGCTGATCCGCGGCTTCTGCGAGCGTTGTCTCGCAGGCGGGATCGATCTGTCGCGCGGACTCGTCTTCATCGACACGCTGCACCCGATTTTCGAAGGGCGAGGCTTTCGCTGGACCGACAAGGCCAGCAACGAGAGTGACGTGTTCGAATATGGCTCGACCGAGATCGGCGAGGCCGCAGCGAACTGGCGACGCTCGGTGTTCTTCCACATGCTGGAAGAAGGGCACGACGAATTGCAGATCGATCTGCACGATCCCGGCATTGCCGAGCGCTTCTCGATGGTCACGACCTTGCAGGAAGGTGGCCACCGCCACGGCGCCGTGTTCGTGCATAAATTCGGCGAAGGCGGATCGATGGGGCAGATGGACTGCCTCTATTCATATTGGGCCACGCGCCATGTGGATGGCTTCAATGAGCGCCAGATGGCGGCGCTGCGTGAGCTGGTCCCTATGCTCGGTCTTGCCATCAAGTCCGGTGCGCAGATGGAAATCGCGCGCACCCTCGGCCGCGTTTATCTCGGCCGTGATGCTGCCGAGCAGGTGCTGCGTGGCAAGATCGCGCGCGGCGTCAGCGAGCGTATCAATGCGGTGCTATGGTTCTCCGATTTGCGCAATTCCACGGGGATCAGCGAGGCGATCGGCCCGGATGAGATCATCCCGTTCCTCAACGATTATGCCGAGGCGTCGATCGCAGCGATCCACGAGGCCAGCGGCGATGTCCTGAAGCTGATCGGCGACGGCATCCTCGCGATGTTCACCGGCGAAGACATGGTGAAAGCCAAGCGCAGGGCATTGTGCGCCGAGCATCAGTTTCGCAAGAATATCGTCACGCTGAACGCCAAGCGGCAGGCCGCGGATCAGCCGGTCACCACGGCCTATGTCGGGTTGCATGAAGGCGAAGTGTTTTACGGAAACATCGGCAGCGACGAGCGGCTCGATTTCACAGTCGTCGGTCCATCGGTCAACGAAGTCAGCCGCATCGCCTCGATGTGCTCGTCCGTCGATCGACCGCTATTGACGTCATCCGCTTTTCATTCCGGGCTGGATCATGCCGGCCGCAACTATCTGGTCTCCACCGGTCGTTACGCGTTGCGTGGCATCGGCCGCGCGCAGGACCTTTATACGCTCGATCCCGAAATCGACAGCGATGAGATCGTGCGCGGTGCCTATGAGCGCTATATCGCCCACTGATCACGCCACGGTCCGCGCGCGCAGCGTGTACAGAGCCAGCGCGAGCAGGCACCCGGCGGTGAGCACCACGCCCAGAGCCAATGAGGCATCCGGCACGATCGTCGCGACGAGGAAGACGCCGATGGCCGCAGCCATCATCTGCCAGAAGCCAAGCAGCGCCGAGGCCGCACCCGCGTGATGGCCGAACGGCGACAGCGTCTGCGCCGTGCCGAGCGGATTGACCACGCCCATGCCGAGCAGAAACACGCAGGTGGCGCCAATGAACGTCACCACATTGGCATGCAGATACGCGCTCAGCAGCACGGCGGCGCCGCCGATCACGGCGATGACGAGACCATAACCGATCGCGCGGTCGAGCCCGAGCCGTGGCCCCAGACGCGCGGCGAGCATGCCGGATGCGAATACGACCATCACCGTGCCGGCAAAAAACAGGCCGAGGGCGATTGGCGTGAATCCGTAGCCTTCGATCAGGATGCGCGGTGCAGCCGAGAACAGCGCGAACAGGCCCCCCATCACCAGACTGACGGACGCAGCGGGAACCAGGAAATGCCGGTCGGCCGCGAGCCTTCTATAGGTCGCGGCGATGGCGAGCGGATTGAGCGGCGTGCGCGTCGCACGATGGGTTTCGCCGAGAACGAGCGCATAAGCCAACGCCGAGAGCAGCGCGAAGATGCCGACGAACACGAATTCCGAACGCCAGCCGAACGCTTGATCCAGTCCGCCGCCCAACAGCGGCGAAAAGCCGGGCGCGGCGGCCTGCGCGATCATGATCAGCGTCAGCGCGCGGGCCAGCGCCGCGCCGTTATACAGATCCCTCGCGATCGCGCGCGACAGCACCGAGGTCGCACAAGCGCCTGCGGCCTGGATCGCACGACCGACCAGCAAGGTGGCTAGATCGGTTGCCAGCCCGCACCAGATGCTGCCAGCCATGAAGACCGCGAAACCGGCCAGCACCGGGACGCGGCGTCCGTAGCGATCCGAGATCGGCCCCACCACCAGTTGCCCGAGCGCGAACACCAGCAGGAACACGGTGATTGCCGCCGTCACGTCCGATGTGGCGACGTTCAGGTCGCTCGCCATCCGCGGCAAGGACGGCAGCAGGATGTTGGTCGCCAGCGTGCCGATTGACGCCAGTGCGGCGAGCACCGCGATCTGCGGCGCGGTGGACGACATCTGGGGCGGTGCGACGTCAATGGCGGCATCCAGGGGCTGATCGGTCATGATGGTCCGCTCCAAACGTATGGGATGATGTACATCATGTATTGCGGCCTGCAAAGGCCATTGCGCCTGCGCGCGTGGGCTGCGAGTTCCTGTGGAACAGGCCGGCATGCGCGCTGGTATTCCCAGGCATTCACGCGGATCCCGACGACTCCGGCGCGGCGATTGTGATAAGACGATCTAGCGTCGCTCCGCAGGGGGAGACAGGCATGTTTCGGCGGGCGTTTGATGGATCGCAACGACAAACTTTACGGACTGTGGCGCGAGCAGCGCGGCGCATGCTTCTACTGCGACGGTCCTACATTCATTCCCGATCGCGAAAGCAAGGATTCGGCACGCCGCCGTTTGCAGATCGCAGTCGGCGTCGCAGGCGCCGGCAAGCACCTCAATCAACACGTGGCCACCATCGACAGTGCCACCAAGGCGATGGCGTGCAAGTTCTGCAATTGCAGCCGGGAGGGCAAATCGCCCACGGCGCATCGCCGGTCCATCCAGTCCATCGTGGCGGCGGATCAGCATCCGGTGAATCGCCTCATCGAGGCCTATGCCGACGGCCGCCTGTCCTGGTCGCGGATCGATCTGGCCGAGCCGGCCAGATCAGCGAGCAGCGTCTCGCCGTAAGCAAAAGAAAAGGCGACCGGTGGCGGGATCCATCCGGATGCCACTCTGTCTTCTCAGCGATTTCCAGTCCCACCGCGCGATGGCATCACGCCGGTGTTGGTAGGATCGCCGAGCGATTGTGTCGATGGAGAAGCCGCCTGGCCATTGCGGCCTGCGGAGCCCGACGTCGATGGCGCGTTCGCCTGCCCATTGTTGTTATCGGTCCCGTTTGCCGAATTGACGCCAAACGAATTGCCGCCCCGCCCAGCATTGCCGCCGGTGAGTCCTGCTCCGGTACCGTTCACTCCGGCCGCTGTTCCGTTTGCGCCTGATCCCACACCGGAACTCGGCCCGGAACTCCCGCCTGTACCGGAAGTCGATCCGCTCGCGCTGCCACCACCACCTGCGGCACCGCCGCCACCACTACCACCACCACCACCACCGCTTTGCGCGATCGCGCTACCGGTGAGAATCATCATCGCGGTCATCGCGATCGCTACCTGTCTGATTGCCATTGTTGCTCCTGTTGGTCGATGCTGTCAGCCGTGGACACCGGCGTGATTAAGTGCGGCTGGATATCTGCCCTTCGGCCCTGCGGGCGGCACGGAAGTCGCCGATATGCTGAACGTTAGAGGCGAACGCTGCTTCCTTCGCCAGCAGGTGGTAGACGCGTGCCACGGTGCGCTGCTTGTCCCGCATCCGGCCGCGCGGCAGCTGCCTGGCCTTCCGCGTGGCTGCCACGGCGTGCGCCAGGTAATAATCATAAGCGTCTGACATCGCTTGCTCCCTAGATGCGTGACGAGATCCAGCTAGCGAGCAGGCCCCCGAGGGATGCAGCGAGCGCCGTGAGCACCATGCCCCAGGCCACGTCCGGAATGACGAGCGACCACTGCCATGACTTCAGGATGGCCATATTCGTCAGCGCAAAGGTGGCATAGCAGAACAGCCCGAACAACGCGCCGCGCACCAAATTGCTCGACCAGTTGGCGGGGTCGGCGCCATTCACGAAGATAACAATGCCCGCGAGATACAGCGCATAAAACAAGACGGCTGCCGAGATCCGCGGCTGATCCAGCATCAGGTCGCCGATGTGTGAGACGTACATCCTCTGACCAACAGTTGCGAGAAATGCGAAGTCGAGGGGAAGTAAAACAGCGAGCGTGCTCAAATAAATGATTGCGTAATGCATGGTGCCTCCGTGCCGACCCAACAACACAGGTGCTGACCGGTTCCGTCGCATCGCAGGCGTTGTAGAGCCGTCAGTGTGGTCGCCGGTTACCCACTGGTCTTCGCTGACAAAGCTGGCGTCGTAAGGGGATTCTTTCCGCTCCGTTTGTGGCGATCAGTGCTCAGAAAAAGCAGCATCCGCTATGGGAACGCGCCGGCTTTAAAACGGTTCTAAGGCAAACTCACCGCGAGGCTGCCCGTGAACCAAGTTGCACTTTCCCGCGTCCCGATGTCTCTGACCATCAACGGACAACGCCATCAGTTCGAAATAGAGCCGTGGGTGACACTGCTCGATCTTTTGCGTGAGCGGTTGTCGCTTACTGGGACAAAGAAGGGCTGCGACCACGGCCAGTGCGGCGCTTGCACAGTGCTCATCGATGGCCAGCGTATCAATTCCTGTTTGCAACTGGCGGTGACGCGCGATGGCGCGGAAATCACCACTGTTGAAGGATTGGCAGAAGGCGGTGAATTGCATCCATTGCAAGCGGCCTTCATCGAACACGACGCTTTTCAGTGCGGCTATTGCACGCCGGGCCAGATCTGTTCGGCCGCGGGATTGCTGGCTGAAGGGCATACCCACAGTCGGGCCGAGATCCGCGAGCATATGAGCGGCAATCTGTGTCGCTGCGGTGCTTATACGAACATCGCAGATGCGATCGAAGATGTCATGCAGTCGCGTGCTGCCCTGAAGGAGGCCGCGGAATGAACCGGTATGATTACGTTCGGCCCGACACGATTGCGGACGCCATCAAGGCACTGTCGAATCCCGAAGCGCGCGCGCTCGCAGGCGGCACCAATCTCGTCGATCTGATGAAAAGCGATGTGGCGCGGCCAGCCGTGGTGGTCGACATCAATCGATTGCCGCTGAAAGCCATAGAAGTGTCCGAAGACAGCTTGCGGGTGGGAGCACTGGTCAGCAATTCCGACCTCGCATGGCATCCCGACGTACAGGCGCGCTGGCCGCTGCTGTCCAGCGCGATTCTTGCCGGCGCGTCGCCGCAGCTGCGCAATGCCGCCACGACGGGTGGCAATCTCCTGCAACGCACGCGTTGTTACTACTTCTATGACCCTTCGACCGCCTGTAACAAGCGGGCACCCGGCAGCGGTTGCTCCGCGATCGGCGGCGTCAACCGGATCCATGCCATTCTCGGTGCGAGCAGCGACTGTATCGCCGTACATCCCTCGGACATGTGCGTAGCGCTGGCGGCGCTCGACGCCACGGTCGAAGTCGATGGCCCACAGGGCCAGCGTGAGCTTGCGTTCACGGATTTTCACCGTCTGCCGGACAACGAGCCCGAGCGCGACAACAATTTGCAGCAGGGCGATCTCATCACCGCCGTGACCGTCCCGGCGCCCCAGTTCGGCAAGCACTTCACCTATCTGAAGCTGCGCGACCGACTGTCGTATGCATTTGCGCTGGTATCGGTGGCGGCAGGGCTGCAGATCGAGAACGGCACGATCAAGGATGCGCGTATCGCGCTCGGCGGCGTCGCCCACAAGCCATGGCGGGATACCG
>SDZE01000635.1 GCA_004173095.1 Bradyrhizobiaceae bacterium | reverse complement strand
CGACCAGCGCCACGGCGCCGGCGTCTTCGCGCGTCGCTTCCAGCGCGCGGCCGAAATCGGTCTTCTTCATGAAGAAATACAACGCACCGAAGGCGGCGATCGAGATCAGCGCGCCTACCAGTTGCGGCACCGGCAGGAACACGCCGGCGATCGAGATCGTCTTGCCGCCGAGGATCGAGCTCGGAATGCTGCGATAATCCGGGGTGAAGAAGAACTGAGCAAGGCCGCGCATCAGTATCGCGAGCCCGAAGGTGGCGAAGATCTGCACCATGCCGATATTGGCTTTGGCGCGCATCGCAAAGCGAATAATGATCAGATAGATCACCGCACCGAACACGAACATGCCGGCCGCGACCAGCGGGATCGACAGCAGCGGATCGACCGCCCAGAACATGAACAGGAAGAAGGTGAGATACATCGCCAACATCAGGAATTCGCCATGGGCGAAGTTGGTGACGTCCATCAACCCGAAGATCAGCGCGAGGCCGACCGCAAGCAGGCCGTAAAGCAGCCCCATCAGCAAACCGCTGGCCAGGCTCTGAATGATCGTCGCGGCGGTCAAAGGCACAGCTCCTGCAGATGATACGAAGTCGTCATTGCGAGGAGCGCAGCGACGAAGCAATCCAGAAGGCCACGAGCGCAGAAAGAGCTGGATTGCTTCACTGCGCTCGCAATGACGATGGATGGGATGAGCTATCCCTTACGGCATCGGCCAGACGGCTTCGGCCACCGCGCCTTGCGGCGGGAAGATGGTGACGAATTTGCCGCCGTTATATTGCAGCAGCACCGGATCGGCGTTGTTGTTCTGGCCCATCTCGTCAAACTTGACCTTCGCCCAGGGCATGATCGTCTGTTCGCCCGGCATGTCGGTGGCGACCAGCGCTTCGCGGATCTTCTCGCCGTCGGTGGATTTGGCGCGATTGATGGCGTCGGCCATCACGATCAGGCCCATGAACTGACGCGACGAGTAGTCGTTGAAGTCCTTGCCCGACTTCTCCTTGAACATCTCGTTGATCTTGGCGACCATCGGACGCTTGGCGGCGAGATCGAGCGAGAACGAGCCGCGCGAGATGACGCCCGGGATCTTGTCGCCGACGGCGTCATACAACGCCTTCTCGGAGAAGCCGGCATCCTGAGCCACGATGTTCTTGGCCTTGTAACCGAGCTCGCCCATCGTCTTGATCAGCAGAATGCCGTCGGTGGTGTAGCTCGATGGCATCAGCACGTCGGCATTGGCGGCCTTGAGCTGCTGCACTTCGGCGGTCAGTGACGGCGAGTTGGCGCGATACTTGA
>SDZE01000240.1 GCA_004173095.1 Bradyrhizobiaceae bacterium | reverse complement strand
AGCGGCCGCTGCAGCAACTGATGCAGATCGGCGCGGTGGATATTGACGAAAGGACCGCCGAAGCGCGCTTCGCATTCGGCGTCGAAATCGAGCTTGTAAAGCTGCTCGCCCGAATCCCAGGCGCGGCTCAAAAACGCATCCGGCCGAATGCCGGTGGCGGCAAAGGCGTCTTCGAGATCGAGCCGGCGCAGCACTTTGGACACGTTGGCACCCAGGATGATGCCGGCACCGATGCGCGAGAAGCCCGGCGACTGTTCGTACACCGCCACCGCGAAGCCGGCGCGTTGCAGCAGCCCTGCCGCCGTCAGTCCGGCGAGGCCCGCGCCGAGAACGGCAATCCGTGTTCCGCGATCCATTTGTCACCTCGTCGCACACGGCGTGTCGTCTCTGGCTGCCGTATTCATTCGATAGCTAATGTTTTTGCTTAGAACGGGCCTTGAAGAACTGTCAAGCATGGGCGTTTGAAGCTTCAAAAATAGGCCAAATGAGAGATTTGCCGCGAATATCACCGACGCCTGCCGGGATTCTAGGCAGGACTCCCGTTGCGCTCCGTCGCGGCAAATTTTAGCTTTCATTCGATTGCGAACAAATAGACCCACGTGTCAGCGTGACGATTGCCGGCTCCTCTCCCCTGTCATCGAAGGTCAGACCATGAAATTCCGTGCTCGCTTCACCGCTGCCCTGCTCGCGACCCTGGCTACGGCCGGCGTCTCCACTGCCCAGGCGGCAGAGATCAATTTCATCACCGATTTCGGCTTCAACGGCCGCCACGCCTATTTCTACGTTGCGCGCGAGAAGGGCTACTACAAGGCCGAGGGCTTTGACGTGAACTTCGTCCGCGGCCAGGGCTCGGCCGACGCGATCAAGAAGGTCGCGGCAGGCGTCGCCACCTTCGGCTTCGCCGATGCGGGCTCGCTGGTGCTGGCACGCGGAAATGACGGCGTGCCGGTGAAGCTGGTCTCCGTCGTCTATGCCAAGCCGCCACAGGCGATCTTCGCCGTGAAGGGCAGCGGTATCAATTCGCCGAAGGATCTCGAAGGCAAGACAGTCGCCGACACCGCGTCGAGCTCGGTGCGCTTGCTGTTCCCGGCTTTCGCCAAGGCCGCCGGCATCGACGCCAGCAAAGTGAAGTGGGTGGTGGCCGAAGGCTCAGCTCTGCCATCGCTGCTCGCCAATGGCCGTGCGGACGCGATCTGCCAATTCTCCGTGGGCGAGCCGCTGATCGCGGCGGCCGTCGCGCCGAAGGAAGTCGTGCGCATCAGCTATGCCGACAGCAATCTCGACTATTACGGCAACGGCCTGATCGCCTCGGAAGAGATGATTGCCAAGAATCCGGACCAGGTGAAGGCTTTCGTGCGCGCGACCATCAAGGGCATGAAGGATGCCTTCGCCAATCCGGCAGAAGCCGCCACCATCATGGCGAAGTATCAGAAGGAGCTTGCGCCCGCGGTGATCGAAGGCGAGACCAAGCTCGTGAAGGAACTCGCCGAGGTGAAGGGCGCGCTCGGCCAGATCGAGCCAAAGAGCATCGCCAGCACGGTCGAGGTGATGTCGACGAACTTCTCGCTGAAGACTCCGGTAAAGCCGGAAGACCTTTACGCACCGGGCTTCGTCAACTGATGACCACGACCACCGCACGCGACACTGCACCGCCGCGGCCTGCCGCGGCGGTTGTCCCGGCGATCGATGTCGTGGGCGTCACCAAGACCTATCCCGGCCGGGACGGCAAAGCCACGCATGCGCTGGGACCGGTCGACCTGCGCATCGAGCCCGGCAGCTTCGTCTCGGTGGTCGGACCGTCGGGTTGTGGCAAGTCCACGCTGCTGCGCCTCGTTGCCGGCCTCGAAATGCCCGATAGCGGCACCATGCAACGCTACGGCGCGACGCTCGATGGCCCGTCGGATGAAGTCGGCATCGTGTTTCAGGAACACGTTCTGTTTCCCTGGGCGAGCATTCTCGACAATGTGCTGCTGCCCGCCGACGTGCTGGCGGTGCCGAAAGCTGCCGCGCGCGAGCGTGCGTTGAAGCTGCTCGAACTCACCGGCCTCAAGGACTTTGCGCATCAACGCCCGCAGGCGCTGTCCGGCGGCATGAAGCAGCGCGCCGCGTTCTGCCGCGCGATGATTTCCGATCCGCGCCTGCTGCTGCTCGACGAACCGTTCGGCGCGCTCGATGCGCTGACGCGCGAAGAACTGTCGCTCGAACTATCCCGGCTATGGCAGGATCTCGGCCGCGCCGCGCTGCTGATCACCCACGATATCGAGGAAGCAATCCTGCTCGGCGATCGCGTGCTGATCATGTCGGAACGCCCCGGCACCATCCGCGCCGACATCACCGTCGATCTGCCGCGCCCGCGCAATGCCGACACCGTGAAGCTGCCGCGCTTCCAGGAGATCAAGAACCAGATCCGCGACATCATCTTCAACCGGACGGGTGGCTGACATGACCTCGCGCTTCATGGACCGCGCCGTCACGCCGTTGATCTATGTCGGCCTGTTGGTCGGCTGGGAAATCATCGTCGATGCCCTGAAGATTCCGACCTGGATTCTGCCCGCACCGTCCGAGATCTATCAGTCGGCGGTGAAATGGGCGCCGGAACTGGCGTCGAACACCATCGTCACGCTGCGCGAGACCGTGCTCGGCTTCGTACTGGCGATCGCGCTGTCGCTGCCGCTGGCAATCCTGATCAGCCTCAATCCACTGGCGCGCCGGATCATCTATCCGATCCTGCTCGGCTTGCAGTCGGTACCGAAGGTCGCCGTGGCGCCGTTGATCATTCTGTGGTTCGGACTTTCGGAGTGGCCGAAGATTCTGGTCGTGGTGCTGGTGTGCTTCTTCCCGATCCTGGTGAACATGGTCGCCGGCTTCGAAGCTGCGCCGAAGACGATGCTCGACCTGATGCGCTCGCTCGGCGCCCCGCCCCATATGGTATTTCGCAGGCTGCGGCTTCCGGTAGCGCTGCCGCACTTCTTCACCGGCTGCAAGGTGGCGGTGACCTTTGCCGTCATCGGCGCGGTGATCAGCGAATTCGTCGCTGCGCAGGACGGGCTTGGCTACCTGATCCTGACCTCAACCGCGCAGTCGCAGACACCGCTCGCTTTTGCGGCCATTGCGCTGCTCACTTTGCTCAGTATTGCGCTCTTCCACGGCATCGAGTTTATCGAGAAACGTGTGATCGACTGGACGCCTTGACGCGATGACTGACGAAAGATCCGAATCAAAGCCGGCCTCGCGCCGCCCGACACGCGCGCGCGCCGCGATGCGCGAGCAGGTCGATGCGATCTTTGCGCAGTGGCAGACCGAACGGCCCGATATCGATCCGAGCCCGGTGCATATCTACGGCCTGATCGGCCGCATCCAGATGCAATGCACCGCCTTGATCGACGAGGTACTGGCGCCTTTTGCGCTGACGCGCGGAACCTATGACGTGCTGACCGCGCTGCGCCGCGCCGGAGCGCCCTACCGCCTGTCGCCAAAGCAGATCGCGCAATCGCTGTTGCTGAGTGGCGCCGGCCTGACGAGCCGACTGAACAAGCTCGAAACGCAAAATTATCTTGCGCGATTGCCGGAGCCGAACGATCGCCGCACCCTGCGCGTCCAGCTGACATCGGCCGGCGAGGCCGTCATCAATGAAGCGATCCCGCGGGTGTTCGACCTGCAACGAAGCTTGTTGCTGCCGCTCGGATTGGAAGGCCAGCAGAGCCTGATGCACGGACTGACACGCTTCGCCGATGTCATCGACAACCGGCAGAGCGAGGCCAAATCCGGCGTCGCATCGCCCGAGGACTGATCGGGGACGCGTCCTCACGCGAAGCATGCTCCACGCGAGGACGGTAATGAACGACGTTTACGCTTTCCCGCCGGAGTTCTTGCGGGTTTCGCCGATCCAGCTCTTGGCGCCGGTGGCGAGGATGCCGCTGTCGTTGAGCAGGGTCACCAGCTTGAAGCCCATATTGATGTTCTTGGCGGCGCCGGCCGGGCCCGAGCAGTGGATGCCGGGGTTGAGGCCGCGCTTGTCGCATTCCTTGATGAGCTTGTCGTAGATCTTCAGGATCTCCGGCTCCTCGCGGTCGAGCTTCGGCACCAGGCCGTAGGAGAAACCGAGATCGCTGGGGCCGACATAGACGCCGTCGATGCCTTCGACATCGAGGATGGCTTCCATGTTGTCGACCGCGGTCTTGGTCTCCAGCATCGGCAGGCAGATGATCTCGTCATTCGCCGTCTTCTGATAGTCGCCGGCGCCGCCATACATGCCGGAGCGGATCGGGCCGTTGCTCCGCGTGCCGCGCGGCGGATATTTGCAATACTGGACGAAGTTCTCGGCTTCTTCCTTGGTGTTGACCATCGGGCAGATCACGCCGTAGGCGCCGCCGTCGAGCACCTTGCCGATGATGCCCGGCTCGTTCCATGGCACGCGCACCATCGGCGTCACCGGATGAGCGCCCATCGCCTGGAAACACTCGACCATCGACATGTAGTCCTGCACGCCGTGCTGCATGTCCACGGTGACCGAGTCGAAGCCGCACTGCGCCATCACTTCGGCGGAGAAGCCCGACGGAATCGCCAGCCAGCCATTGACGACGGCCTTGCCGGATTTCCAGATATCCTTGACCTTGTTTGCCATTGTTCGTTCTTCCTTATGTCGCCGCTCGAAAGGGAAACGTCATTGCGAGGAGCGAAGCGACGAAGCAATCCAGTCTGTGCTTGCTGCCTCTGGATTGCTTCGCTGCGCTCGCAATGACGACAAAATCACGCCGTCGCCGTCTTCACGGCCTCTTCGCTGACGCCGACGTCGCGGGCGGTCTGGACGATGGCGGCCCAGGTTTCGTCCGGCAGCGGCACGCCGTTGGCCGTGCGCTCCGCGCGGGTCTTCGCCTCGTTGTCGCCGGGGATCATCACCGCATCGACACCGGCCGCGGGCTTCGCGCTCTTGAAGAAGTCGACATAGCGCTTGACCTCGCCGTCGAAGAAATTGGCGGGGTCGATCACCTTGGGATCGATATAGATCGAGAACATGCCATTGGCGAACGGGCGGTCGTGCTTGGTGGCGCCGTTGCCGGTGAGCGCACCGCCGAGCAGTTCGCAGATCAGCGCCAGGCCGGAGCCCTTGTGATCGCCGAACGCGCGGATGGCGCCGGTGCCCTTGGAGTGATCGCGCGGACCTTCCATCTCATGCGGGCCATACAATGTCGCCGGGTCTTCGCTCAGCGTGCCGTCGAGATTGATCAGCGCGCCGGTCGGCAGTTTCTTGCCGCCGCGCGAGGCCACCAGCACCTTGCCTTCGGCCACCACCGAGGTCGCGAAATCCAGCACCACCGGCGGACCACCGTCGCGCGGCACGCCGACGCAATAAGGCGCCGTCGACAATCGACGCTCGACGCCGCCGAACGGCGCGACCAGCACCGAACCGGCCGCCGTGACGAAATGAATCGACACCAGGCCTTCGGCGGCGGCCATTTCGGCCCAGTCGCCGATGCGGCCGATGTGGCCGGAATTCTTGGTGGCGATCGCCGACAGGCCATTGGCCTTGCACTTTTCGATGCCGAGCCTGACCGCCTGCGGGCCGACCGTCTGGCCATAGCCGAAGCGGCCATCGACGACGGCGAGCGACGGTGTGTCGACCGGAATTTCGATGGTCTGGTTCGGCGTGATCATGCCGTTGTTGCGCCAGCGGATATAGACGGGCACGCGGATCACGCCGTGGCTGTCATGGCCGGTGAGATTGGCCGTGGTGAGATAAGTGGCGATGCGCCGCGCTTCCTCCGGCGACGAGTCGGCGTGAGCAAACACGTCGGCGACGAAATCGATCAGTTTGTTGACTTGAACTGTAACCATGGCGGGACATTCGTCCTTATTCGTTGAGCCGTGAGCGATAACTGCAGCGACTATTCATGCATGTTTCTCCCGAGCAAATCCAGACACTCGGCGTCATTGCGAGGAGCGCTTGCGACGAAGCAATCCAGCCTTCGTCTTGGCTTTTTTGGATTGCTTCGCTGCGCTCGCAATGACGACCCGCAAGATATTCCGCTGCGCAAACTTTGCTGCGACGCAGGTCTCAATGCGCCGCGAGCCCCGCGGCAGGCTTGCCGTGGCCGCCGAGATAGGCGGCGGCGATGGCTTCGTTGGACCACAGGTCCTCCGGCTTGCCACCGAGCACGATCCGGCCGGTTTCCAGCACATAGCCCTGATCGGCGACCGACAGACCCATGCGCGCATTCTGCTCCACCAGCA
>SDZE01000222.1 GCA_004173095.1 Bradyrhizobiaceae bacterium | reverse complement strand
GACCCTGGGCGATTTGGATGGCGAATTCCGCACAATCGGCCCGGATACACCCAGAGACATGATGGATTCCCTGCCTCCGCATATGCGCCCGGAACGCTCGTTCCAGGGCTTCATTCTCGCTCTGCAGCGGTTTTGGGCCGAGCAGGGCTGCGTGATCCTGCAGCCCTACGACATGGAAATGGGCGCCGGCACCTTCCATCCCGCCACCACCTTGCGCGCGCTCGGGCCGAAGCCCTGGAAGGCCGCCTATGTGCAGCCCTCGCGCCGGCCCAAGGATGGCCGCTACGGCGAGAATCCGAACCGGCTGCAGCATTATTACCAGTTCCAGGTCATCATGAAGCCGTCGCCGGCCAATCTGCAGGACCTCTATCTGCAGTCGCTGAAAGCGATCGGCATCGACACCGCGCTGCATGACGTGCGCTTCGTCGAGGACGACTGGGAGAGCCCGACTTTGGGCGCCTGGGGCCTCGGCTGGGAATGCTGGTGCGACGGCATGGAAGTCTCGCAATTCACTTACTTCCAGCAGGTCGCCGGCGTCGAATGCGCGCCGGTGGCGGGCGAACTGACCTACGGACTCGAGCGCCTGGCGATGTATGTGCAGGGCGTCGACAATGTCTACGACCTCAATTTCAACGGCCGCGACGGCGACGACAAGGTCACCTATGGCGACGTCTTCAAGCAGGCCGAGCAGGAATATTCGCGGCACAATTTCGAGCATGCCGATACCGCGATGCTGTTCGAGCAGTTCAAGATGGCCGAGGGCGCCTGCAAGTCGTATCTCGCGGCCGGCTGGAGCAGCGACAAGCGCGACAAGCACCTGATGGCGCTGCCGGCCTATGACCAGTGCATCAAGGCCAGCCATGTCTTCAACCTGCTCGATGCCCGCGGCGTGATCTCGGTCACCGAACGTCAGAGCTACATCATGCGCGTCCGCGACCTCGCCAAGGCCTGCGGCGAAGCGTGGGTGCATACCGAAGCCGGAAGTGCTGCCTGATGCCCGATCTTCTGCTCGAATTGTTCTCCGAAGAAATCCCGGCCCGCATGCAGGCCAAGGCGGCGGAAGACCTGCGCCGCATGGTCACCGACAAACTGGTCGATGCCGGCCTCGTCTATGAAGGCGCGAAAGCCTTCGCGACGCCGCGCCGCCTCGCGCTCACGGTACACGGCATTCCCGCCCGCCAGCCCGATCTCAAGCAGGAGCGCAAAGGCCCGCGCGTCGGCGGCGCCGAAGCCGCCATTGCCGGCTTCCTGAAAGCCACCGGCCTCAACTCGCTCGATGAAGCGAAAATCCAGCGCGA
>SDZE01000607.1 GCA_004173095.1 Bradyrhizobiaceae bacterium | reverse complement strand
TTGTTGGGGCCACCTGCGATCGTGAATGGCTTTTTGCTTTTGACACCCTTGAACTTGTAGTTGGGATCGTAGCGATAGACCGGATTGGCGTGGATCGACGTCACCTTCAACACGCCGGACGGCGTCGGCTTCTCCTCGCTGCCGACGCTGGCGGGATAAAAGGCGAGCAACGCACCATCTGCGCCGAAGGCCTTCACGGTCTGGCGCACTTTATCGACTTCGAGCCGCACGGCCTTGTCCGGCTGGCGATCGGATAGTTTGACGATGGTCAGGGTCTCGCCCGCCTCGTCGAATTTCGCTTTCGGATTCAACAGTTCGAGCAGATCACGGCTCATATGAACTCGCTCGGCCAGCGCCTCCTCGGCGCTGGTGTAGCTCAGCTTCTTGAGCGACTTCATCGCCTCCATCTTGACCGGCAACTTGTCGAGGAAGGGGCCCGCGACGTCCTTCTCGGTCAGCGTATAGTCGGTGAGCACAGGCTCGCTTGATGATGCCTGCAATTTGTCCCAGATCTCCGGCGTCAGCACCTTGGTCGACGGCAGGCCACTCGCTTCGGCAAAAGCCACGAGCGCCTTTTCGACATTGTCGCCGAACAGGCCATCGATCTCGCCGGGCGAGAAATGCAGGCGGTCGAGCAGCACCTGCACCTTTATCGCCAGCGGATGTTCCTTGGCGTCGGACGGCAGCTTGCCGGTAAAGGCGGCCGCATTGACCGCGTCAGCGGTGACGGCTTGCTTGTCGTCCTTGGCAAGGGCCGGCGTGGCGAGGAGCGCCAAGGTGATAGCGATAGAGATGGTGCGCATGTTTGGGCCCAGCCGTTGGATGTCGACCCTGACAACGGCAGGTGAGCCCTGCGGGTTCCGTGGCTGACGCACAGACATACACAGACCCCCACGCGGTCGGGCGCGCCAAGCACGCCGAGGTTCCGGGTTCGCGCCTGCGGCGCGCCCCGGAATGATGAGCGTGGTGCTAATAAATCGACGGCTCTTTCACAGGGCCGCCGAAATCGCTGCGCAGGAAATCGAAGTCGCAGCCCTCATTGGCCTGCTGGATGTGCTTGGAGAACATCCAGCCATAGCCGCGCTCGTAGTTTTTATCGGGCGCTGTCCATGCCGCACGGCGCGCCGCCATCTCTTCGTCCGAGATATCGAGATCGATGGTGCGGGCGTCCACGTCCAGTGAGATCATGTCGCCGTTCCGCACCAGCGCGAGCGGACCGCCGATGAAGGATTCCGGGGCCACATGCAGGATGCAGGCGCCGTAACTGGTGCCGCTCATGCGCGCGTCGGAAATCCGCAC